>JBILYN010000358.1:0-4834 GCA_044377715.1 Aquabacterium sp. | reverse complement strand
GCACAGGGCTTGGCCAGCTTCCGCCCGGTGGCTGGCCGCTCGCGTCTGCTGCCGCTGCGCTGGGCCGGCCGTGATGTCAGCCTGGTGGACGACAGCTACAACGCCAACCCCGATTCGGTGCGTGCCGCCATCGATGTGCTGGCCGCGCTGCCTGGCCCGCGCTGGCTGGTGTTGGGCGACATGGGCGAGGTCGGTGACCGCAGCCCTGTGTTCCATGCCGAGGTGGGCGCTTATGCGCGTGCTGCGGGTATCGAAAAGTTCTGGGCCGTTGGGCAGGACTGTGTTCATGCAGCAACGGCTTTTGGGCCTGGCGCGCTGCACTTCGCCGACGCGCCGGCTGTGATTGCCGCCATCGAGCAAGCCCCTGAGGTCGGCGCGGTACTGGTCAAGGGATCGAAATTCATGCACATGCCCACTGTGGTGGCGGCCCTGCAGCAGCAGGCTTTGGAAGGGCTTGACCATGTTGCTTAGTCTGAGTCAGTGGCTGCTGGCGGAGTTTCCCGAATGGGGCTTTTTGCGCGTGTTCCAGTACCTGACCTTTCGCGCCGTGATGTCGGCGATGACAGCCCTGTTGATCGGCCTGTCGTTTGGCCCGATGGTGATCCGCAAGCTCACCGAGTTGAAGATCGGGCAGCCGATCCGTGACTACGGATTGCAGTCGCACCTGGTCAAGAGCGGCACGCCGACCATGGGTGGCGTGCTGATCCTGATCGGCGTGGGCGTGTCCACGCTGCTGTGGTTCGATTGGAGCAACCGTTTTGTCTGGGTCGTGATGCTGGTGACCTTCGGTTTCGGTGCGGTGGGTTGGGTCGATGACTGGCGCAAAGTGGTCAACAAAGACCCCGAGGGCATGCGTTCGCGCGAGAAGTTCTTCTGGCAGTCGCTGATCGGCGGCGTCGCTGCGCTCTACCTGGCGTTCTCGGTGTCGGAGACGACCAACCTGAGGGTGCTGGAGTTGTTCGTGCGTTGGATTCAAAGCGGGTTTTCCAACGACCTGCCGCCCAAGGCCGACCTGATGCTGCCGTTTTTCAAGACCGTCAGCTACCCACTGGGGGTGTACGGCTTCATCGCGCTGACCTACTTCGTGATCGTGGGCACCAGCAACGCGGTGAACTTCACCGACGGGCTCGACGGTCTGGCGATCATGCCGGTCGTGATGGTGGGCAGCGCATTGGGCATCTTTGCCTATGTCGTTGGCAATTCGGTCTACAGCAAGTATTTGCTGTTTCCCTACATTCCGGGGGCCGGTGAACTGCTGATCTTCTGCGGTGCATTGGCCGGCGCAGGGCTGGCTTTTCTCTGGTTCAACGCCCACCCGGCGCAGGTGTTCATGGGCGACGTGGGTGCGCTCGCGCTGGGCGGTGGCCTGGGCACGGTCGCGGTGATCACCCGGCAGGAGATCGTGCTCGGTTTGATGGGCGCGGTCTTCGTCGCCGAGGTCTTGTCGGTGATGCTGCAGGTGGGCTGGTTCAAGTACACCAGAAAGCGCTTTGGCGTGGGCCGGCGCATCTTCAAGATGGCGCCACTGCACCATCATTTCGAGAAGAGCGGCTGGACCGAAACCCAGGTCGTGATCCGGTTCTGGATCATCACGATGCTGTTGTGCCTGGTCGGTCTGGCCAGTCTGAAGCTGCGGTGATCGAGACATGAAGCCACTGGCTGACCTCCACGTGCTGGTGCTGGGCCTCGGGAATTCCGGCCTGGCGATGGCGCGTTGGTGCGCCAGCCGGGGCGCAAAAGTTCAGGTCTGGGATTCGCGCGAAGACCCGCCCCAGGCGGCGGTGCTGCGCGATACCTTGCCTGAGGTCGGCCTGCGCAGCGGGCTGCCGGGTGTGGCCGACCTCGCTGGCGTGCAACTGCTGCTCAAGAGCCCGGGCCTGGCGCCCGGCGATGAGCGGATCGCGCCCTTGCTGGCTGCCGCGCATGCTCAGGGCATTGCGGTGGCCGCAGAGCTAGACCTCTTTGTCGCCGCCCTCGCGGAACTCAGGGCTGAACGAGGATACTCACCCAAGCTGTTAGCGATCACCGGCACCAACGGCAAGACCACGACCACCGCGATGTGTGCTTTGCTGGTGGGGCGATGCGGTTTTCGGGTGGCGGTGGCCGGCAACATCGGGCCGACGATGCTCGACACCCTGGCCCAGGCACTGGCCTTGGAGCCGGCGCGGCCGGCCCAGGTTGAAGAGGCTGGCATGCTGGCTTCGGCTGGCGAAGCGCCGATAGAAGCGCCAATCGACGCGCCAATCGACACGTCAATCGACACGTCAATCGACACGTCAATCGACACGTCAATCGACACGTCAATCGACACGTCAAGCGCCGGGTCGATCGAGCCGACGACCGACATCGCCGATCCCTGTCTCGACACGCTGTCGCCTGGACCGCTCGCCGATGCCGCCGATGAGCTTGCGGCCGTCGATCCGGAGCCTTCTGTCAGCGTGCCTGCCGGACCGGTTTTCAAGCACTTGCCCGAGGTCTGGGTGCTCGAACTGTCGAGTTTCCAGCTCGACAACGTGCAGGGTTTCGAGCCCGACGCCGCGACCGTGCTCAATCTCAGCCCGGACCATCTGGATTGGCATGGCTCGATGGACGCTTACGTTGAGGCCAAGGCTCAGGTCTTTGGCGAGCGAAGCGTGATGGTCATCAACCGCGATGACCTGCAGGTCGAAGCCATGGTGCCCGCGCCTGTGCTCGTCAAAGGCGGCCGAGGCCGACCGACCCGATCGGTCGGTCGCAAGGTGTTTCGTTTCGGACTCGATGCACCGCAGCGGCCGGGTGATTTCGGTCTGGTGGTCGAGAACGGCATCGCCTGGTTGGTGCGGGCGCGCGAGGTCGACGAGACACTCAAGCGTCGTCGAGGTGAAGATCAGGACGAAGAGATTTACCTGCAGCGGCTGATGCCGGCTGACGCGTTGCGCGTGCGTGGCCGCCACAACGCTGCCAACGCGCTGGCTGCGCTGGCATTGGCCTGCGCGATCGGTTGCCCCTTGGCGCCTATGCTGCATGGTTTGCGCGAGTACCGCGGCGAGCCGCACCGGCTTGAGTTCGTCGCCCGTGTCGGTGATGTCGACGCTTTCGACGACAGCAAGGGCACCAATGTCGGCGCCACCGTTGCTGCGTTGTTAGGTCTGGGCGCTGATCAGGCGCCGGCCAAATTGCTGGCGATCCTGGGTGGCGACGGCAAGGGTCAGGATTTCTCTGCGCTGGCTCAACCCGTGGCGCGGCATGCCAGGGCGGTGGCCTTGATCGGACGTGATGCCGGTGCGATCGACGCTGCGTTGGCCGCCGACCCGGCCTCGGCCGCAGTGCCGCGCCAACGCCACGACAGCCTGGAGGACGCGGTGAATTGGTGCTTCGACCAGGCGCAGGCCGGTGATGCGCTGCTGCTGAGCCCTGCCTGCGCCAGCCTCGACATGTTCCGCAACTACGGTCACCGGGCTGGGGTGTTCGTGGCTGCGGTGCAGGCCCGGGCCGCCGAACGCGGCGAGGCGGTGCTGTGAGCAAGCTGGCTGAGGCGATCGGTCTGGCGCCCTGGATGCAGCGTCTGCAGGTCTGGCGCAGCGAGCGCGAGAACCGCTTGCCGATCCGCGACTGGGATGGCCAGTCGACCGATCAACCGACCCGGATCGCCGGCTTCGACACGGCGCTGGTGTGGTGCGTCATCGGCTTGCTGACCTTGGGTCTGGTGATGGTCTATTCGGCCAGTGTGGCGCTGCCCGACAGTCCCAAGTACGCGCGCTATTCGCCCACCTTCTTTCTCAACCGCCATGCGCTGTCGCTGGGCATCGCGTTTGTGGCCGCGCTGCTGGCGGTGCAGGTGCCGGTCAAGGTATGGGAAAAATGGGCGCCCAAGATTTTTTTGTTCTCGCTGCTGCTGCTCGCCGTGGTGTTGATTCCGCATGTGGGCAAGGGTGTGAACGGTGCGCGGCGCTGGTTGCCCTTGGGCGGGATGAATTTCCAGCCTAGCGAACTGGCCAAGTTGGGTATGGCGATGTACGCGGCGAGCTACATGGTTCGCAAGATGGACGTCAAGGAGCGGTTCATCCAGGCGGTGTGGCCGATGGCACTGGCGCTGGCTCTCATCGGTGTGTTGCTGCTGGCCGAGCCTGACATGGGCGCTTTCGTCGTGATCGCGCTGATGGCGTTGGGTGTGCTGTTCCTGGGCGGCGTCAACGGCAAGATGTTCTTCCTGAGCCTTGCGGTGCTGCTGGCTGCGTTCGGGCTGATGATCGCCACCAGCCCGTTCCGACGCGAGCGCATCCTGGCTTTCATGAATCCCTGGGACCCGGTGTATTCGGCAGGCAAGGGCTACCAACTGACCCACTCGTTGATCGCCTTCGGCCGCGGTGAGATTTTCGGCCAAGGCCTGGGCAGCAGTGTCGAGAAGCTCCACTACCTGCCCGAGGCCCACACCGATTTCTTGATGGCGGTGATCGGCGAGGAGTTGGGTTTCATTGGCGTCGCGCTGGTGATCCTGGCGTTCTTCTGGCTCACCCGCAGGATTTTCGTGATTGGTCGTCAGGCGGTGGCGATGGACCGAGTCTTTGCCGGTCTGATGGCGCAAGGCATCGGCATCTGGATCGGCGGCCAGACCCTGATCAACATGGGTGTCACGTTGGGTGCTTTGCCGACCAAAGGCCTGACGCTGCCGCTGCTGAGTTACGGCGGCTCGGCGATCCTGATGAACCTGATAGCCCTAGCAATCGTCGTCAGAGTGGATATTGAGAACAGACAGCTCATGCGCGGAGGCCGCGCATGATCGCCGTGCGCAGCAGGGCGCGGGCGCGCAGCGCACGATGCCGGTTCCGGCGGAGCCAGAACAGACAGCTCATGC
>JBILYN010000094.1:0-14233 GCA_044377715.1 Aquabacterium sp. | reverse complement strand
AATCCTTCATCCATGGCCCAACCAGCGCTTTGCCGTCAAACACCCGAGGTAGGAGCCGTATGCGGGAATTCCGCAAGTACGGATCTGTGCGGGGGGCGCCCAGCAATGGGTGTCCCTACCGCGATTGGCCCAGCCCCGGGTACGGGCGTGCCAAATGCGCCCGTGGCAGCGACGCGAAAAGCCACGCCTGCGGCACTGTCGCGGGCCGACTTCAAACTGCTGGCCCAGTGGATTGCTGACGATACCTCGGCCAACCGCCAGCCCTATTGCTGGAAAGAATCCTATGGCCGAGGTGCTGGCAAATCCCCGCTGGAGGTGGGCCAGACTTGCGCCAGCGACCGGCAGATCGAAGTGGGCATGTGCTACAAAAAGCCCGATCCTGGCTACCGTTGCACCTTGACAGGCTGCATGAACCACGACTGCAGCGGTCTGTACGGCAAGAATTTTGAAAGCGATCCGCTGACCTGCCGCCAGCCTCTGATTGTGATCCCCAAGCCGATGGCGAACGGCTGGTGCCCAAGTGGCTTCGACAACATGGGTCTGTACTGCTACAAGTGGTGGACGCCGGATTCCGCAAACAAGTCCTGCCCATCAGGGTATTCACTGAGTAGCGGCCTGTGTCATGGCAGTTGTCCGGCGGGCTTTGAGAACGACGGCCTGCTCTGCCGCCAACCGCTGATCGTCAAGTCCAAGCCTTATTACGACCGCGGCATCGGCAATGCGCCGGGTTGCCCGGCAAACTATGACGACAACGGCGCTTCGCTTTGCTACGACAAATGCAAGGATGGCTACTCTGGCGTCGTTGCCAACCTACAAGGACCTGTCTGCTGGTCTGGCTGCCCAGCCGGCAAATCGACCTGCGGCGCAGGCTGCTCAGATGGCACCAGGGCTTGTGTCGAGAACACGCTGGCGATGGTGCTGGCGCCGCTGGAATTGGCTGCCAACTTGGTGTCTGCAGGCGGGGCCGGCAAGTCGCTCAAAGTGACGATGGACGCGGTGTCTGCGGCGACCAAGAATGGCCTGAAAGTCTACGATGCCACGACCAAGCTGCAAGGGGCCATCGGCATCGCAGAAGGGGCGATGGGCGCGATGGAGAACTGGCTCAACGACTATGTGACCGCGTTTGCGGATTACACCTCGGACGAAGTGCAGAACCAGATCGATATGCGTTTTGGCAAGGAAGGCGCCGAGTGGGTCAAGAAGCAATACGGTCTCGTGCACTTCGCGATGATGATGAAGCAGAACGGCCAAGACACGCTGATGAATGCGTTCAGTGTCGCCGCGATGGTCGATCCGTCGGGTGTGCTTGGCGTGGTGGAGGCTTTTGCCAAACCCATGTGCAAGAAGAATGCTTTCCCTGCGATCAGAGTGCTCCACAGCAATTGACATCCTGCCAGAGGCCATACCGTGAACAAACAACTTCTCTTTGCCCTGTCCTTGGCTTTGCTGCCTGGTGCAGCGATGGCGATCGACGTCCAGCCGGGTCTGTGGACCTTCAAGACGGAAACTAAAAATACCGTCAAGTCGGTCGACAAGGTCAGCCCCACCGAGCCGAGCCGACGGGTTAAATCGGCCGCTGTCGACGAGTCTCGTACCCGCACCAACCAGCTGTGTCTGTCTGAGAACACCGCCAAGGACATGCGCGTGCTGTTGCTCGACATGAGTAGGTCTGCCCATTCGAGTGAGACCTGCGTTGACAAAGAGTCCGAGAAAGGGGGCAACCGGATCAGAATCGTTCGGGAGTGCACCACCAAAGCCGATGGCCGGAAGAGGACGAGTGCCATCACGCTGACCAAGGTCGATGACAAGAACTTCACGTTCCGATCCAGGGCCGAGTTGAATGAAAGCCACCAGGTCATCCACACCAGCAATTCGGTCTGGGTCGATGCGAACTGCGGCGACCTCAAACCGCAGTGAGTTCAGGTGCTTCTAAGCAGGTTTGGCCAGGCATCCGGTTCACCAAGCCAGAATGGCTGGCCATCGCCAGACCTGCTCGGCAGCGGACAGGCCCATCCGCGCACACTTTCGATTGACTCATGAATAGACATCTTCAGCGCTTGTCGCTCGCGTTGGCCGCAGCCTGCGTCAGTTTTGCAGTCCACGGCCAAGCGGCAAATCCACTGTTGGATCGAGCCGCCGTCGAGAACATCGTCAAGGAGTACTTGCTAAAGAATCCGGCGCTGATCCGCGATGCAATGGCCGTGCTGCAGGCGCAGGAAGAGGCCGAGCGTGAGCAACTGGTTGCGGGTGCCTTGAAGAGTTTCAGGGCCGAGTTGGACGCCGAGACCGACGCACCCGTGGGCGGCAATCCGAAAGGCGACGTGACGGTGGTCGAGTTCTACGACTACAACTGTGGTTATTGCAAGAAGGTTGCGCCGGTGTTGACGGAGTTGCTAAAGCGTGACGCCGGCGTTCGTGTCATTTACAAGGAATACCCCATCCTCAGCCCGCAGTCCATGTTTGCGGCCAAGGCGGCGCTGGCGGCGCAGCGGCAAGGCAAGTTCGTCGCGATGCACGAGGCCTTGATGCTGGCCCCCAGCTCCGACGAGGCCACTGTCAAGGCGCTGAGCCAACAGATCGGGCTGGACCATGAGCGCTTGCGAAAGGATATGCAGGACCCCTTGCTGGAGCGCGCAATCCAGCGCAACCATGGCCAGGCGGGCGCGATGAACATCAACGGCACGCCGGCTTTCGTCATTGGCGAGCGTCTGATCCCTGGTGCGGCGAGCCTCGAGCAGTTGCTTGACTTGGTCAAGACCGAGCGCGACAGGCAACTCAGCGCCGCCTTGCTGCCCAAGAAAGATTGAAGCCGTCGGGCTGGATCCCCTCAGGCATGTCGATTCGATCGCTGGTATGGATCTTTCTGGCTGTTGTTGCCGGATTGGGTCCGATGCAGGCTGCGGCCGCGGATCTGATCCGCGAGCGCGGGCTTTTCGTGGACCCGGGCGGTGAGCTGAGCTTTGAGCAAGTGCAGCGCCAACCGTTCTCGCCGGTCGGCAAGCTGGTCACCCAAGGCTTCACCCGTTCCACGCTGTGGCTCCGCTTGGTCGTGGACTCGGCCGAATCCTCGCAGCAGGTGTCGCTTCGTGTTCTGCCGGCAACGCTGGATGAGGTGACGCTTTTCGGCGATGGCGCGCCGAGCAAATATGGCCCGCTTGGCTTGCGCATTGGTCTCGAGCAGCAGCTCGATCCAGGCGGGGCGGCGCCCAGGACCTACTACCTTCGAGTCAGGACCACCGGCTCGGCCGTGTTGTGGACCGAGGTCCTGGCCGGCGCCGATCGGATGGAAGCGCAATACCGGCGTGCCATCCATCTGGGTGCCATGCTCGCGGCGGTCGGGCCGGTCTCGCTGGCGCTGCTGGTGTCCTTGATGCTGCGCCGAAACATGCTGCACGGCCTGTTCCTGGTGTCGCTGATCGCATTGGCCGCGAACTTCCTGCTCTGGTATGGCCATGGGCAGGTCGACGGTTCGCCCGGCAATAGGCCTGCGCCCGGTATCCAGCACTTTGCGACGCTGTGCAATGTTTGCGGCGTCAGCTTGTTTTATGGCCAATTGCTGAAAAAATTTGAAATTCCACCCTGGGCAGCGCAGTGCTTCCGCCTCACGGGCCTGGTGTGGATCTGCTTGTTGCTGCTCTTTCCTTTACTGGACCGCCAGTGCTTGCTGATGCTGGTGATGGTTGCGGGCGCCTTCGTGTCAGCGTTCTGCCTGGTGCTGACGGCGCTGATCTTCATTCGTGACCACAAGGCTTTCTGGCTGCTGGCCTTGGTCATTGCTGTGGCGATGTCGAACTGGCTCTACGGCATCCTGGCCTTGCTGGGCCTGGTCGAGACCTGGCCTGACGCGATCGACATGCCGTTTTGGCTCGTGATCGCGATGCCCATCCATCTCGCGGTCTTGCTGTGGTTGCTCGATCGCAACCATCGACATCAGCTCCAAGCCCTGGCTTTGACGCAAGCTCGGGCCATGGCGTTGGCGGAGACTGAAAAAGTCAGGCGCGGTGTCCATGCGCGTTTCACGGCGATGCTGGCGCAGGAGGTCAAGACGCCGCTGGCCACCATCCAACTCGCCGCTGCTTCGCTGGGCCGTGGCCTGATGAATGACAGCGACAAATCGCCGCGCATCGACAGCATCAACCAAGCGGTCGATGACCTCAATTCGATTGTCGAGCGCTGTGTGCAGGTCGACCAGTTCGAGCAAGGCGAGGCGGCGATCGACCAACGCAGGTTCGCGGTCAAGAACTTGGTTGAAGACCTTCGAAACTTGTTGGACGCCGAACGCATCAGCCTGCTGGATCGTCCCATGGTGACTGTCACTTCGGACTATCTGGCGCTGCGCATCATCTTGATGAATCTGCTGAGCAACGCCTTGAAATATTCCCCACCCAACAGCAAGGTCGAGGTCGATATCGAATCAACACCCAGGCGCGGCGTGGCGGCCTTGCGCATCGCTGTCTCGAACGTGATTGGCGTTGCCGGCAAACCCGATCCGGCGCTGTTGTTCAGACGATACTACCGGGCCGAAGCAGCCAGACGCTTTGCTGGCGCCGGGCTGGGGCTTTGGCTGGCACAGGCCATGGCCAGGCGCTTGGGCTCGGAGATCACTTACCGAGCCGAGCAAGAGAGCGTCTTGTTTGAATTCTGGCTGGAGATGACATGAGCACTTTGCGCATCGAAACCGTGTCGGTGATCCTGGTCGAAGACAACGTGACACTGCGTCGAGAACTGGTTCACTACCTGTCCGAGGAAGGCTTCGCCGTGCGCGGTGTGGGCAGCGGCGAGGAACTGAACCTGGCATTGAAGAGCGGGCATGCTGACATCGCGATTCTGGACCTGAACCTGGGAGAAGAAGATGGCATCAGCATCACCCGACGCTTGCGCCGCGCGCTGCCGGGCATGGGGATCGTCATTCTGACCGGCAGAGCAAGAAGCAGCGATCGGCTCGAAGGCTATGCCAGTGGTGCCGACATCTACCTCACCAAGCCGACACAGCCCGCGGAGATCGTCGCCGTGGTCCGCAATTTGTTCAGCCGGCTCAAAGGCTTGGTGCCTGACGATGAATGGCGGCTCGACGTGGCGCGCTTGTTGCTGCGCTCACCCAGCGGCGCGGATGTTGCGTTGACCGGCACCGAGGCGCGCATGTTGAAAGAGTTGTCCTTGCGCGGGCACTACATGGACCACGCGGCCATGGCCTGGGAGTTTGGCGACCCTGGCTTGTCTGAGCAGGTCAACCAGGCCAGGGTCGGGGTGCTGGTCAGCCGGCTGCGCAGCAAGCTCAGGCACCATGCTGCCGACATGTCGTGCATCAACTGCTTGCGCGGCCAGGGCTATCAGCTTGGCATATCCCTGGTGCTGGATAACTTGGCGCCGCGGGCGGTGAACCTTGATCCAGGCCGGCCAAGACCCTTGTGACGGGCGATCGACGCGGTGGGCTTCACGGCTTGCCGCAAGCCGGTCGGCAAACAAGCCGTCAATCGCCGATCAGCAGCGCTCGAACACCGCCGCGATGCCTTGCCCGCCCCCGATGCACATTGTCACCAGCGCATAGCGCCCGCCGGTGCGGGCCAACTCGTACAGCGCCTTGGTGGTGATGATGGCGCCCGTCGCGCCCACCGGGTGGCCGAGCGAGATGCCTGAGCCGTTGACGTTGACCTTGGCCGGGTCGAGGTCGAGTTCCTGGCTGACCGCACAGGCCTGCGCCGCGAAGGCCTCGTTGGCCTCGATCACGTCCAGGTCGGCGATCTTCAGGCCGACTCTCTTGAGCACTGCGCGGGTGGCCGAGACCGGGCCTATGCCCATGATCGTCGGCTCGACACCGGTGTGTGCGTAGCCGACCAGCCGGGCCATCGGCTTCAAGTTGCCGCGCTTGACCGCGTCGCCGCTGGCCAGCACCACTGCGGCAGCGCCGTCGTTCACGCCTGACGCATTGCCGGCAGTCACCAAGCCGTCCTTCTTGAACGCGGCGCGCATCTTGCCCAGCGTCTCGATCGTCGTGTCGGCCTTCACATGCTCGTCGGTGACGAACTGGGTCGATCCCTTGCGGGTGACGATCTCGACCGGCACGATCTGCTCGGTGAACCGGCCCGCCGCGATGGCCGCTGCCGCACGCTGGTGGCTCTGCACCGCCAGCGCATCCATCTGGGCCCGCGTGATGCCGAACTGCTCGGCCACGTTCTCGGCCGTGATGCCCATGTGGATCTTGTGGAACGGGTCGTGCAGGATGCCGACCATGTAGTCGAGCAGCTGGGTGTCGCCCATCCTGGCGCCCCAGCGCGCTGCGGGCATGAAGTAGATGCCGCGCGACATCGACTCGGCGCCAGCGCCGATCGCGAGCTCGCAATCGCCGAGCATGATCGCTTGCGAGGCCGAGATGATCGCCTGCAGGCCAGAGCCGCACAGCCGGTTGACGTTGAAGGCCGGGGTCTCCTTGGGCACGCCGGCCGCCACCGAGGCCACCCGCCCCAGGTAGGCGTCGCGGGCTTCGGTTGGGATCACCGTGCCCATCGCCACATGGCCGATCTGCGCCGCATCGGCGCCGCTGCGCGCGATCGCGGCCTTGATCGCGGTCGTGGCGAGGTCGATGGGCGGGCTGTCTTTCAGCGTACCGCCGAAGGTGCCGATCGCGGTGCGGGCGGCGCTGATGACATAGACATCACGGGTTGTGCTCATGGTTTTGCTCTTCAAAAGGGGTTGGACAAGGGGGATGGATGGGCGCGAGCATAGGCCAGGCAGTTTGCGGGGGGCTGACAGCCAGGACTTCGTTTCGCCCACCTTTGCGCATGCGCAAACTGCTGTGATGGGCGGGCCCGTTGAACGTCACGTTCGCGACCTTGGCCCTGTGGCGTGGGTGATTGAATTTCTGACCAGTGGCAAGCCAAAGGTTGTCGCGCCATGCGCAACCCCAGGACGCCCGACACCGTCAGACCAGGAGAAACCGATGTTCGCTGAACCCTCTGCCCGTACCCGCGAGCTGCTAGACCGGCTCAATGCTTTTTTCGACCAACACATCTACCCCAACGAAGCGCGCCACCATGAAGAACTTCACGCGCGCCGCAAGCTGGGCACCGAATGGCAGCCCTCCGCGCTGCTCGAAGAGCTCAAGCCGCTGGCGCGCGCTGCTGGGTTGTGGAACATGTTTCTGCCGCACAGCGACCGTGCGCCCACAGGCCTGAACAACCTCGATTACTCGCCGCTGTGCGAGGTGATGGGCCGGGTCAGTTGGTCGGGCGAGGTGTTCAATTGCTCGGCGCCCGACACCGGCAACATGGAGACCATCGAGCGCTACGGCACGCACGAGCAGAAAGACCGCTGGCTCGAGCCGCTGCTGCGCGGCGAGATCCGCTCGGCCTTCCTGATGACCGAGCCGGCGGTGGCCTCGTCGGATGCCACCAACATCCAGACCAGCATCGCGCGCGATGGCGATCACTATGTCATCAACGGCACCAAGTGGTATTCGTCGGGTGCCGGCGTGTCGACCTGCGCGATCTTCATCGTGATGGGCAAGACCGACCCGGACGGTCCGCGCCACGCCCAGCAGTCAATGGTGCTGGTGCCGCGCGACACGCCTGGCGTGACGGTGCTGCGCCACCTGAGCGTGTTCGGCTATGACGATGCGCCGCATGGCCACATGGAGGTGCGGCTCGACAACGTTCGGGTGCCGGTGGCCAACATCCTGCTCGGTGAAGGGCGTGGATTCGAGATCGCCCAGGGTCGCCTCGGGCCTGGGCGGATTCACCACTGCATGCGCTCTATCGGCGCTGCCGAGCGCGCGCTCGAGCTGATGTGCGACCGGTTGCAGAACCGCATCGCCTTCGGCAAGGCCTTGTCTCAGCAATCGGTCTGGGCCGAACGCATCGCCGACAGCCGCTGCATGATCGACCAGGCCAGGCTGCTGACGCTCAACGCCGCGCACCGCATGGACGTGGCGGGCAACAAGGTCGCGAAGGCCGAGATCGCGATGATCAAGGTGGTCGCGCCCAACATGAGCTGCAAGGTGGTCGACTGGGCGATCCAGGCCTTTGGTGCTGCTGGTGTCAGCCAAGACACCTGGCTCGCCGAAGCCTATGCCCACCAGCGCACGGTTCGCATCGTCGACGGCCCTGACGAAGTGCACCGCAACGCGATTGCCAAGATCGAGCTTGGCAAGCGCGCGCCGGCCAAGAAGGCCGCCTGAGCCCAGGCGGCCAGGGCGAATCAGTCGATCTTGGCGCCTGACTTCTTCACGACGTCGGCCCAGATCGCGAGCTCGGTTTTGATCTGCGCCGTGAATTGCTCGGGCGTGTTGGTGATCGGATCCCAACCCAGCGCGGTCATGCGCTCTTGGATGTCTGGCATCTTCATGACCTTGCTGAGCTCGGTGTTGAGCCGGTTGACGATGTCGCGCGGTGTGTTCGCGGCGACGAACATGCCGTACCAGGCCGAGACCTCGAAGCCGGGCACCGTCTCGGCCACGGTGGGCACGTCAGGCATCAAGGCGTGGCGCTTGGGCGTTGCGACACCGATTGCGCGCAAGCGACCAGCCTTGACTTGAGGCGCGACGGTCGAGTACTGGTCGAACATGAAGCTCAGCTGGCCGGCGATCACGTCGTTGAGCGCCGGGCCGCTGCCTTTGTACGGGATGTGCTGCATCTTCACGCCAGCCATCGTCGCGAGCATTTCGCCCGTCAGGTGGTTCGACGAGCCATTGCCGGCCGAGCCGAATGTGATCTCGCCGGGCTTCTGCTTGGCCAGCGCGAGCAGCTCGGCCACGTTCTTGACCGGCACGTTGGGGTTGACCACCAGGATGTTGATGTACTTCACGACCAGCGAGATCGCGACGAAATCCTTGATCGGGTCATAGGGCAGCTTGCTGTAGAGGTTTGGGTTGATGGTGTGCGTGCCGGTCGTGCCTAGCAAGATCGTGTGGCCGTCGGGCGCGGACTTCGCGACCGAGTCCGCGCCCAACCCGCCACCGGCGCCACCGCGGTTGTCGATGACGACCGGCTGTCCCATCGCCTCGGACAGCTTGGCGCCGATGGCGCGACCGAGGATGTCGGTCGGGCCGCCGGCCGGGAAAGGCACGACCAGGCGGATCGGTTTGCTTGGGTAGGTCTGTGCTTGCGCGTTGGTCAGCAGCGCGAACAGCGCGACAGCGGCGAATCGAATCAACAGTTTCATGTGAGGTCTCCCGGCGCCGATCAGGTTCGGCAAGTGATTGGATGAAAGGTTCATGTGGCGCATTGTGCAGGCCTGCTGTGCAAGGGTTTGCTGCGAGCGACCCCAGGTCGCGCCTACATTTTGGTGCGAACGAAGATGCCGATCTTGTAGGCTGCGTCGGCGCACACAGGCCCGTAGAGCTCGGCAAACCCACCGGCCTTGCCCAGCGATGCCACCATGTCGGCGACGCTGGCTCGGCACTGCTTGGCGTCAAACGGCAGCTTGTCGGCGGCCATTTTCATCGCGGCGATGGCTGCGAGATAGGGCAAGAACGGCGGCAAGGCCAGCGTCCCCGGGGCTTCCAGATAGGCACGAAAGGCTTCTGCTTGCGCGATGATGGCCTCACCCTGCGTCCTGGCTTCGGTCCGCTGGCGTGGCGCGAGGTCCCGATCCTTGGCGTGGCGGTAGACCAGAATCCCCAGCAAGTGCATGGGCTCGGCCTCCAGCACCGCATCGCGGATCTGGCTGTTGAGCTTTCTGCGCTTGAAAAATTCGAACATGGCTCACTCCTGGCATTTCGTCGGCCCGCCTGCGATGCGGGTTTGCTCTGAACTCGCCGGTATGTCGACGACGGATGGCGTGGCCTGCCGCGGCCTCAAGCCAAGACACTGCGTTGCTGATGGCGTTTGTCTTCGTGGTCACCAGCTTCAATGGCGCTTCGATCAGGCACGCTGCGCCCCATTGTCCGGCACCTTGACGCGCAACCAGGCATGCGAGGGCTGGAAGCCGTCTGGCAGCCCTTGCACAGCGCCGTCTGCGTCGATGCCGATGCGAGGGGTGTCTGCGGTCAGCTCGGGGCCGTGGCGCTGCGTGCGGCGGCCAACGTTTGATGGAAATGCGAGATCGCCCCTTCGAACAAGCCGAAGGTGAAGTGCTCGTTGGCCTGGCTGGCCAGGCCTTTCTGGATCGCGCAGATCACCTCACGGTCTTCTGCGGCACCGACCTCGCGAACAAAATCGGCGTCGCGCAGCGCGGCGGTCCTGGCCTGGTCGTCTGCACCTCGCACATCGGCCAGCGTGTAGCTGATCTCCAGCGTTCGGTCCACGCCCATTGGTTCTAGCACCATCAGGTTGGTGTGGCGCGACAGCATCGTGACGAGCACGTTCGGGAACAAGTGGTAGACATAGGTCAGCAGGCCGTCCACGCGGCGCTCGGCCGGCGGCACGTCGGCCAGCTTGCTGATGCGCCGGAACGGGTAGGTCACACGGCAGTGGCGCCCGAAGGGCTCGATCAGGTTGAGGTTGTCGAAGCCGTAGGGGTAGAAGCTTTCGCGATGCGTCGACCGGATGTGGTAGCCCTCGATGAAGCCTTCTAGCATCACCTTCCAGTTGGCGTCGACGATGCGCTCACGCGTGGCCAGCAGCTCGTATTCAGGTGGCAGCAAGGTCTGGACATCGTCGAGTGAGGCGTCGCTGACCAGCGCAGCGTCCTGGGTGATGAACACCAGGCCCAGGCGCTCCTGCACCTGCACCGGCACCAAGCCATGGCAGCTCTTGTCCAGGCCGGGGAAACCCTGCGGGTCGGGCACCTGGCGCAGCTGACCGTCCAGCGCGTAGGTCCAGCCGTGGTATCGACAGGCAAATGCCGGTGCGTTGCCGATGCCACTGGCGACCTGCATGCCGCGGTGCCGACAGGCATTGCGGAAGGCGCGCACCACGCCGTCCTTGCCGCGCACGGCCAGCAGCGGCGTGCCGGCGGCTTCACGCGCCACGTAGTCACCGGGCTGCGACAGTGCCGCCGACGGGCAGAACGCCGTGGGCGTGCGGCGCATCACCTGGCGGATCTCGGTGTCTAGCACGGCGGGGGAACGGTAATTTTCAACCGGCTCGCGCCACACCGCGGGCGCCAGGTCGGTGGTGCGCTGGGCCATGTGGTCCAGCACACGTTGGGCCACCTGCTGGTCGTCGGCGAGTATCGGCATGTCAAGGGCTTTCTGTTTGCGGTGGGTGTCTGCTCGCCTCGAGCGCAGTCGATCGCAGTCGACCGCAGTCGACCGCAGTCGTGCGCCGTGCCTGCGTCAGGGTTGTTCAATCTGGTACGAGAACACCCCGTTGTCGAGCACCGTGACGCCGCGAGCGGGCGCGGCGACGCGGAACGAGGCATGGCCCGGCGCGCCCAACCAGATCTCGATGCGCAAGGTCTCGCCCGGGTACACCGGCGACGTGAAGCGCGCTTGGTAGCTTCTAAACCGCGCCGGGTCGCCGCCGCACAAGGCTTGGAGCAGCGCGCAGCCGGCGATGCCCCAAGTGGCTGCACCGTGCAGGATGGGCCGGTCGAAGCCGCCTTGCCGTGCCACCGCGGGGTCGGCGTGCAATGGGTTGAAGTCGCCTGACAGTCGGTAGATCAGCGCCGCCTGGGGCAGCGTCGGCCAGTCTATGCATTGGTCCGAGGCGCGATCTGGGATGGCGGCAGCGGCCGGGCCTGGCGCGGAGGGCCCGCCAAAACCACCGTCGTCTCGGCAGACCATCGTGTTGCTGACGCTGCACAGCAAGTCGCCGCTGGCTTGGTCGCGCACGTCGCGCCGGGTGTAGATCAGCATGCCCTTGCCGATGCCCTTGTCGACGATGCGCTCGATCGTCATGCTGCCGACCACTTCGCCGCTAGACGGGAAAGGCCGGTGGATCTCTATGCCTTGTTCGCCGTTGAGCAAGCGTTGCCAGGTGATGCCGAGCTCGGGATGGGCCTTGGGCCAGAAGCCCGGATAGCCCAGCACGCCGCCAAAAGTGGGCAACACCTTCAAGTCTTTTTCGTAGACGAAGCCGAGTTGATCCTCGTTCAGTGGATCGGCGCCCAGGCCCAGGCCCAGCGCATAGAGCATCACGTCTTTCTCGACATAGCGGTGAGCGATCACCGGGATGCTGAAATCGCGCAGCAGTTCGTAAGCGACTGTCATCAGACCGGGTCCCAGCAAAAGACATCGGCGCTGCGGTCGAGCGGGAAGAATGAGTTCTTGAAGGCCGGCAGCATGTGCTCGGCCATGGACTGCGGCGTCCAACCCTGTTCGCGCTGCACGCTGCGGATTGGCCGAGGCTGGCTGAACAGGAAAATCTCGTTCTTGCGCGAGCCGAAGATCTGACCGGTGACATCCTTGGACAAATCGCTGGCCAGGAACACCGCCAGCGGCGCGACTTTTGCGGCCGTCATGGTCTTGACGCGGTCGACCCGCAGCTTTTCCTCGGGTGTGTCGGTCGGTATCGTGCCGATCAGCCTGCTCCAAGCAAACGGTGCGATGCAGTTCGACCGCACTTTGTAGCGCGCCATGTCCAGCGCGATCGACTTCGACAGCCCGACCACGCCCAGTTTGGCCGCGGCGTAGTTGGCTTGGCCGAAATTGCCGACCAAGCCTGACGCCGAGGTGAAGTGCACGAAGCTGCCTTGCTCTTGCTCGCGGAAATAAGTAGCCGCTGCGCGCGAGACGTTGAAGTAGCCCGTCAGGTGCACATCGACCACCATCTCCCAGTCGACATGCGACATGCGGTGGAAGATGCGGTCGCGCAGGAAACCGGCGTTGTTGATCACGGCGTCGAGACGGCCGAAGTGGCTGACCGCTTGCTCGATCATGGCCTGTGCGGCCTTGGCGTCGGTGATGCTGTCGTTGTTGGCGACAGCGCGTCCGCCCGCGGCCACGATCTCGGCCACCACTGCAGCGGCAGGCGTCTCGAGCGTGCTCTCGCCTTCGGGGCTGACGCCGAGGTCATTGACAACGACAGCCGCACCTTCGGCAGCGGCCAGCAGCGCTATTTCTCTGCCGATGCCTCGGCCCGCGCCGGTCACCAGCACGACTTTTTCTTGCAGACATCCAGCCATCGTGTCGTCTCCTTGTGAATGGGTCAATCGCATAGCCTACGGGCTCGTCTGGCGCTGCGCGCACAGGGTATGCCCTAGTGGGGTGTTGCACCTGAGCGCCCCAAGGCCGGCCGAAGCCGGCCGCCCCCCGTGGGGATCAAGCAAAGTGGCAAAGCCACATTTGCTTGGGAAGCCCGAGTCAATCCGAGGCGGCACCCTGGCGCAGCGCCGGGGTTTGCCGCAGTCCCGCACGGGTATCATCTTTTGGGCTGATGCGGCCGTGCTCAATGCCGGCGCAGCGTGCGGCGTCTGGTGCGACACGAAGCCGCCGCCAGCCGTCTTGATCGGCGCAGCGCATCTATGCGCTTGCCGAGCGCAGAACTTCAACCGGAGAACAGCATGACCCATCCCGCCCCGACCGCCCAGGACTGGCCGCAATTGGTTGATGAACTCAATCGATTGCTGCGACTGAAGACCACGCCGATCGGCATGAAGCTGTTCGAGCGCGTCGAGGACATGCAAGCGATCCCGAAAGTGCGGCGACCCGGCGCGATCCACACCACCGACCAGATCGTCGCGCAGGCTGCCCGTCTGGGTTTCACGATCGGCATCACGCGCGAGGACCTGGTGGGCGCGCAGTGCGGCGCGGTGATCGGGCTGCACCCACAGGATGAAGAGTGGCTGTCGGGCAAGTCCATGGCTGGCGTCTGGTTCGCCACCATCGAAGATTCGGCCGCCCACCAGCGCGCAATGACTGTCGTGCCGCATGGCAAGTACAAGGCGATGGCGGTGTCACCGCTGGCCAGCGGTCGACTCGACCCGCCCGACATCTGCCTGATCTACGCGACGCCGGGGCAGATGATCCTGTTGATCAACGGCCTGCAGTGGTCTGGCTACGGCAAGTTCGATTGGAGCGTTGTCGGCGAGTCGTCTTGTTCCGACTCATGGGGCCGCGCGCTGGCCACCGGCAAACCCAGCCTGTCGATTCCCTGTTATGCCGAGAGGCGCTACGGCGGTGTGCTCGACGAAGAGATGCTGATGGCGCTGCCGCCGGGCGACCTGCCCAAAGCGATTGAAGGCATGCGACAACTCGCGACCAGGGGTTTGCGTTACCCGGTGCCGCAATACGGCATCCAGGCCGACGCCCGCGCCGGCTTGGGCGCGAGTTACCCGGATCGCGCGCCGAAATAGCCGGTCTCAACCAAGCGGGGCGTCGCGCTGAACCGCTATGGCCTCGCGCCTAGGTGACAGG
>JBILYN010000093.1:0-14278 GCA_044377715.1 Aquabacterium sp. | reverse complement strand
GGCACGACGATGCCTACGAGCGAGCGATGAACGAATGGCGAAACCGCCAGCGAGTCTACCGCTCTGACGGTGCGCCTTACCCAAAGCGCGACGGCAGTCGGAGGCCGGGGTGAGCCTGGTCTTCGTCGACAGCAACGTGCTGCTCTACAGCGAGGACAGCGCCAACGCTGCCAAGCAACAGCGCGCGGTCGACTGGCTGGACGCGCTATGGACGCGCCGCTGCGGCCGCTTGAGCATCCAGGTGCTCAGCGAGTTCTACACCCATGCCACACGCGGATTGCAGCCCGCGATGCCTGCCGGCGACGCCCGTGCCGAGGTGCGTCGTTACCAGCGCTGGCAGCCCTGGCCGATAGACCACGCCACGGTGGAGACCGCCTGGGCGATCGAAAGCCGCTTTGGCTTCGACCATCCTGACGCGCTGGTGCTGGCGGCCGCTCAGCAGCAGGGATGCGAGTGGCTGCTGAGCGAAGACTTGCCACACGACCTGCAGATCGACGGCGTGCGAATCCTCAACCCTTTTCTGGTCGGGCCCGAGAGGCTAGACGCGACACCATGAACCTGCTCCAAGCCTGCATGCAACGCGTGATCCGCCCCGACATCCAAGGGCTGCACGGCTATGCGGTCCAACCCAGTGCGGGGCTGGTCAAGGTCGACACGATGGAAAACCCATACCGCCTGCCCGAAGCGCTGCAGCGCGAACTCGGGAATAGGCTGGGCCGGGTGGCGATCAACCGTTACCCGGCCGAGCGTTGTGACGACCTGAAGGCCGCACTGGCGACGCATGCCGGGCTGCCCGAGGGCTGCGCGCTGATGCTGGGCAACGGCTCGGACGAGTTGATCAGCTTGCTGAGCCTGGCTTGCGCCGTGCCGGGCGCGGTATTCATGTCGCCGCTGCCCAGCTTCGTGATGTACGGCTTGTCGGCAAGCCTACAAGGGGTGGGTTTCGTCGGCGTGCCACTGACGGCCGACTTTGAGCTCGACGAAGCGCCGATGCTGGCGGCCATCGACGAGCACAAGCCCGCGCTGCTCTACCTGGCCTACCCCAACAACCCGACCGCCAATCTGTGGGATGAGGCGGTGATCGCGCGCTTGGTCGAGGCGGTGGGACGACATCAGGGTCTGGTGGTGATGGACGAGGCCTACCAGCCTTTTGCCGACCGCGACAGCATGGACCTGATGCGCCGCCACCCCCATGTGCTGGTGATGCGAACGATGAGCAAGTTCGGCCTGGCGGGCGTTCGCATCGGCTACATGATGGGCCGCAGCGAGCTGATACAAGAGGTCGACAAGCTGCGGCCGCCGTTCAACATCAGCGTGCTCAACGCCGAGGCCGGCTTGTTTGCGCTCGAGCATGTCGACGAGTACGCGCGCCAAGCAGGATGGATACGCGACGAGCGCGAGAACATGTTCAACAAATTGAGCGACATGCCAGGCGTTACCCCATACCCCAGCCAGGCCAACATGGTCCTGGCGCGGGTGCCCGATGCGGCGTCTGCGTTTGCCAGCATGAAATCCCGCGGCGTGCTGGTCAAGAACGTCTCGGCATTGCACCCCTTGCTGGCCAATTGCCTGCGAATCACCGTCGGCACGGCCGATGAAAACCGCTTGACTCTGGCCGCCTTGCGCGCCAGCCTCTGAACCCGATTGCCCGAGAGCCGCCATGGACCGCATTGCCGACCCCAGACAAGACCGAATCGCCGATGTCAGCCGTGACACCAAGGAGACCAGTATCCGGGTTCGCCTGAACCTCGACGGCAGTGGCGAGGGCAAATTCGCCACCGGCATCGGCTTCTTCGACCACATGCTCGACCAGGTGGCGCGCCACGGCTTGATAGACCTGGACATCGAATGCCAGGGCGACCTGCACATCGACGGCCACCACACCGTCGAAGACGTCGGCATCACGCTGGGCATGGCGGTGGCCCAAGCCGTGGGCGACAAGCGCGGCATCACCCGCTACGGCCACAGCTATGTGCCACTGGACGAGGCGCTGTCGCGCGTGGTGGTCGATTTCTCGGGCCGGCCCGGTCTGCACCAGTCGATTGACTTCAAGGCCGGCATGGTCGGCGAATTCGACACCCAGCTCACCTACGAGTTCTTCCAGGGCTTCGTCAACCACGCGCTGTGCACGCTGCACATCGACAACCTCAAAGGCGACAACGCCCACCACCAGGCCGAGACCGTGTTCAAGGCCTTCGGCCGCGCACTGCGCATGGCGCTGACACCAGACCCCCGGTCGGCCGGCGTGATCCCGTCCACCAAAGGCAGCCTTTAATGGCCCCCAAGCTCAGTTCGTTCGCTGCCCCCGGCGCGATACCCTTCGGGCTGAGGCATCGACCATGACCCGAACTGTCGCCATCGTCGATTACGGCATGGGCAACCTGCGCTCGGTGTCGCAGGCAGTGCTGCATGTGGCGGCCGAATCTGGGCACCGGGTGATCGTCACCCGCACGCCCGAAGAGGTGATGGCGGCCGAGCGCGTGGTGCTGCCTGGCCAAGGCGCGATGCGCGACTGCATGCGCGAACTGCGCGAGTCCGGCTTGCAACAGGCCGTGCTGGAAGCAGCCGCCAGCAAGCCGCTGATGGGCATCTGCGTGGGCATGCAGATGCTGCTCGACCACAGCGAGGAGCAGGACACGCCGGGCCTTGGCCTGATCCCCGGCCAGGTTCGTCGCTTCCAGCTCAGTGGCCGACTGCAGCCCGATGGCAGCCGCTACAAGGTGCCGCAGATGGGATGGAACCAGGTGTTCGCGCAAGCACAGGGCGGCGCACCACACCCGGTCTGGGAAGGCGTGCCTGCGGGCAGCTATTTCTATTTCGTGCACAGTTACTACACCGCACCGTCGGACCCACGCCACAGTGCGGGCCTGACCGAGTACGGTGAGCGCTTTACCTGCGCGGTGGCGCGGGATAACATTTTCGCCACCCAGTTCCATCCCGAGAAAAGCGCGGACCAAGGCTTGCGCCTGTACCGCAACTTCCTCGGCTGGAAACCCTAGGCGATCGACCTCACCTCTTTTCCCAACCCCAACTCTCACCACAGCCATGCAGCTGATTCCAGCCATAGACCTCAAGGACGGCCACTGCGTTCGCCTCGAACAAGGCGACATGAAGGTCTCCACCACATTTGGCGAGGACCCCGCCGCGATGGCCAGACGCTGGGTCGACGCCGGTGCTCGCCGCTTGCACCTGGTGGACCTGAACGGTGCGTTCGCCGGCAAGCCGGTCAACGAGCCCGCGATCAAGAGCATCCTGCGCGAGGTCGGCAGCGAAATCCCAGTCCAACTCGGCGGCGGCATCCGCGACCTCGACACCATCGAGCGCTACCTCGACGACGGCATCAGCTACGTCATCATCGGCACCGCTGCGGTCAAGAGCCCGGGCTTTCTCAGAGACGCTTGCACAGCTTTTGGCGGCCACATCATCGTCGGCCTCGATGCCAAGGATGGCAAGGTCGCCACCGACGGTTGGAGCAAGCTCACCGGCCATGAGGTGGTTGACTTGGCGCGCAAGTTCGAGGACTACGGCATCGAAGGGGTGATCTACACCGACATCGGCCGCGACGGCATGCTCAGCGGCATCAACATCGACGCCACGGTCAAGCTTGCGCAAGCGCTCAAAGTGCCGGTGATCGCGTCGGGCGGCCTGTCCGACATCGCCGACATCGAGCGCCTTTGCGCGGTCGCCTTCGAAGGCGTGGGCGGCGTGATCTGTGGCCGCTCGATCTACACCGGTGCGCTGGACTTCGCTGCGGCGCAAAGGCGTGCCGACGAGTTGATGCGCTGAAACAGCGGGCAAGGATAATGGCGGGCTCGCCCAGCCCATCGTCCTGCCCATGCTCGCCAAACGCATCATTCCCTGCCTGGACGTCACTGGCGGCCGCGTCGTCAAGGGCGTCAACTTCGTCGAGTTGCGCGATGCCGGCGACCCGGTGGAGATCGCAGCGCGCTACAACGAGCAAGGCGCCGACGAGCTGACTTTTCTCGACATCACTGCCACCAGCGACGGCCGCGACCTGATCCTGCACATCATCGAAGCAGTGGCTTCCCAGGTCTTCATCCCGCTGACGGTGGGTGGTGGTGTGCGAACCGTGGCCGATGTGCGGCGCCTGCTCAACGCGGGCGCCGACAAAGTCAGCTTCAATTCGGCCGCAGTGGCCGATCCGCAGGTGATCGCTGACGCATCGGCCAGGTACGGTGCCCAGTGCATCGTCGTGGCGATCGACGCCAAACGCCGCCGAGGCGATGACCTCAGCGCGCGAGGCCCGGGCTGGGATGTCTACACCCACGGCGGGCGCAAGAACGTTGGGCTCGATGCGGTGGCTTGGGCGCGCCGGATGGCCGAGCAAGGCGCCGGTGAAATCCTGCTGACGAGCATGGACCGCGACGGCACCAAGATCGGCTTCGACCTCGAACTCACACGCGCCGTCAGCGACGCAGTGCCGGTACCGGTGATCGCATCGGGCGGCGTTGGCGCGCTCGAGCACTTGGCCGAAGGCATACAGATCGGTGGTGCCGACGCGGTGCTGGCCGCCAGCATCTTTCACTACGGCGAGTTCAGCGTCGGCCAGGCCAAGGCGATGATGGCATCACGCGGCATCCCGGTGCGCTTGTGAGCCCAAGACCAGGCGCCAAACCAGCAGTGCACGGCAACCCGCCGCGTGAGGTCCGGTTGATCGGCGGCCTGCTGCGGCGCAGCAAGCTGCCAGTGGCCGACAAGCCGGGCCTGCGGCCGACGCCTGACCGGGTACGCGAAACCTTGTTCAACTGGTTGGGCGCCGACCTGTCAGGCTGGCGCTGCCTCGACGCTTTTGCCGGCAGCGGCGCATTGGGTTTCGAGGCCGCGTCACGCGGGGCGGCAGAGGTGCTGCTGCTGGAGCGCGACACCGGCCTGGTTCGCAGCCTGCGCGAGAGCCAGGCGCGATTGAAAGCCAGCACGCTGCGGGTCGAAGCCGCTGACGCGCTGGCCTGGATGGCGGCTTGCGCGCCGGCCCGCTTCGAGTTGGTGCTGCTGGACCCGCCGTTCGACGCCGGCCTGCTGCCGCGCGCGGTCGCCGCCGCGGCGCCGCTGGTCGTGCCCGGCGGATGCCTGTACGCCGAGTCACCCGATGCGCTCGCTGCCGCCGATCTGCCCGCCGGGTTCGAACTCTGGCGACAGGGCCGCGCCGGTTTGGTGCACTATCATTTATTGCAACGCGCGCTCTGAATCCTTCCCATCATTCGAATCACTCTCTGGAGATGAAGATCTTGACCCAGGCCCAGTTCACGACTGCCGTCTATCCCGGCACCTTCGACCCGATGACCCTGGGCCACGAGGATCTGATGCGCCGATCTTCACGAATGTTCGGCAAGCTGATCCTGGCGGTCGCAGTGGGTCACCACAAGCGAACGATGTTCTCGATCGACGAGCGTCTCGACATGGCGCGCGAGATCGTCAAGCAATACCCGAACGTCGTGGTGATGCCATTCAGCGGCCTGCTGCGCGACTTCGTGGTCGGCAACAACGGCAACGTGGTGGTGCGCGGAGTGCGTGGGGTCACCGATTTCGACTACGAATTTCAGATGGCAGGCATGAACCGCCAACTGATGCCCGAAGTCGAGACCATGTTCCTGCTGCCCTCAGACCAGCACCAGTTCGTCAGCGGCACTTTCGTGCGCGAGATCGCGACGCTGGGCGGCGATGTCTCGAAACTCGTCGCGCCGCTGGTGCTTGAGCGCCTGAAGGAGCGCGTGGCACGCCCGCCTCAGGAGACCTGATGGCCTTGATGATCACTGACGAATGCATCAACTGCGACGTCTGCGAACCCGAATGTCCCAACCAGGCGATCTCGATGGGCCTGGAGATCTACGAAATTGCCCCCGACAAATGCACCGAGTGTATCGGCCATTTCGACGAACCTCAGTGTGTGCAGGTCTGCCCTGTCGCCTGCATACCGGTCAATCCTGACCGGCTTGAGACGCGCGATGCGCTCTGGTCGAAATACCGGCTGCTGATCACCACAGCTTAGCGCTGGGCCGCAGACGCTGGCTTGCCAGCGGCACGGCCCGCTCGCTTGGGCTTGTGCGTCTTGGACGCTGCTGGCGCAGCGGGCTTGGCGACTGTCGGCCCGACATTGGCAGCGCCAGCGGCGCGGCGCTCATCGGCCAGCCGATCGGCCTTCATTTGCCTGGCCAAGGCGGCCTCGCGCTGGCTGGCTTGATGGGCCTCGCGCTGCTGGGCCGCACTGCGGGGGTCGGCCGCGTCCACCGAGGCTGCGCCCGGGCAAGGCTTGTTCGAGTAGCTGCTGCCGCATCGGTATATCGGTGCATCCCCGGCCTGGGCCAGAGCGCCTGTCGAGGCCATCAACCCCGTCAAGGCCAAGGCAAGGACGAAGCGCTGGCGCATGACGACTACTCCCCGGTGGGTGGCTGATCGGTGACGCGAGGCGCAGGCTTGGGACGCTGCGGCTTCGCGTGGATTTTCATTGTGGCGCGGTCCATCGCAGCTTCCATCAACAGCGGCAAGGCCTGGATCGAATCCGTCACGCATTGATCGATCGCCAAGCGGTCTTCGATCGGCGGGCGCCGCAGCACCCAGTCGGCAACTTCGGAGCGCAGCCCGGGGTGGCCAATGCCGATGCGCAGGCGCCAGAAGTCTGGCGAACCGAGCTGTGCCAGGATGTCCTTGAGTCCGTTGTGGCCAGCGGCACCGCCCCCTTGCTTGAGCTTCATCTGGCCCGGCGGCAGATCGAGTTCGTCATGCACCACCAGAATCTCGGCAGGCTCGATCTTGAAAAAGCGGGCCAGCGGCGCCACCGACTTGCCCGACAGGTTCATGTAGGTCATCGGTTGCAGCAGCCACAGCGGTCCGTCCGGCCGGTTCACCCTGGCCACCACACCGTGGTAGCTGCGGTCGAAGGCAAGTGCTGCGCCCAATTGCCGCGCCGCTGCATCCACCCACCAGAAACCAGCGTTGTGGCGGGTGTGTTCGTATTCAGGGCCCGGGTTGCCGAGGCCGACCATCAGACGGATCATCAGGCTGATTATCCCGGCCGCCTCAGCCCGTCAGCAGCCGGGTGCGGCCAGCAGGCATCGCCACAGCCGACCTGCCGACGCGCGCTGGCACTATTTCTTGAAGATGGCGCCGAAAAACTGCCCGGCCTCTGCCTTGGACTGCTTGTCGGCTTCGGCCTGGTAAGCCAGCGGCAAATTGAACTGCTTGCCCTTTTCGGTGGCTTCCGGGTTGGTGAAGGCATGCACCGCGCCGGGATAGCTGAGGTAGCGGTAGTCGACGTTGGCCGCAGCCATCTCGCTCTTGAAAGCGTCGATAGACGCCGGCTTGATGAGCGGGTCGTCCGCGCCGTTCAGTACCAGCACTTTGGCTTTCACCTTGCCCGGCTCTGCCGACGCTGCGGCAGCGCCGAGTCCGGCATGGAAGGCCGCCACGCCCTTGAGGTCCACACCAGCGCGCGCCACATCCAGCACCACCGATCCGCCAAAACAAAACCCGACCGCACCAAGTGTCGACGCATCCACCGAGGCATGGCTTGAGAGCGCATCCTGCGCGGCCTTGAAGCGGGCCAACATCGCCACGGGATCTTTGCGCACAGCCCCCGACAAAGCGCCAGCATCTTTGGGGTTGTCGGCCGTCTTGCCGTCGCCATACATGTCGGCGATGAACGCTGTATAGCCCTGTCCGGCGAGTCTGCGTGCCTCGTCGTGCACATGCTTGGTGATGCCCCACCACTCATGCACGACGACGATACCGGGTCGTCTTGCCTGGCTCGCATCGTCAAAGACGATGTAGCCCTTCATGACGGTTTCACCAGCCTTGTAGCTGACAGCCTGTTCCAGGACTGCCGAATGCGCTGTACCGCCAAGGACCATGGCAACAGCAGCGCCGATCAGGAAATGACGCATGAAGAACCCCTCTTCCGTTCAAATCGAAGGAATGACCCGTGACGTGCCGATGCCGCGTCGACCGGCGCCTGTTCAGGCGCGAGGCATGCGATACAGACCGCAAACCTTGTTGCCGTCGGGGTCACGCATGTAGGCCAGGTAGAGCTTGCCGTTGCCGCTCTCGCGCACACCGGGCGGGTCTTCGCAGGTGGTCCCGCCGTTGGCCACGCCGGCGGCATGCCAAGCATTGGCCTGATCGGCCGACTGGCAGGCGAAGCCGATGGTGCCGCCGTTGCCCACCGTGGCTGGCTGCCCGTCGATCGGCAGGCTGACCGAGAAAACGCCGGTCGGCGTGCGCCAAAAAACGCGGTGGCGATCCACCGCCCCAGCGGGTACGCCCAGCGCACCCAGTGACGCGTCGTAGAACGCCTTGGCCTTGTTCAAGTCGTTGGTGCCGATCATGATGTGTGAAAACATGCTGCTATAGCCTCCGGGAAGACGCGTGATGCGTCGAATTGACGTGGATGAATTCGGGCAGCCGACTTGCTACCGCGATCAATTATGGCCAGAAGATCGACCGATTGTTCGTGGGTACACCTAGGCCCTTGTCGTACGTGACTTGACTTTGTGGCCCTGGGCGAAACGAAGCCAGACAGCGCGATCGAACAGGTGTTGGTCGGGAAAGGCCGGCTGTCATCGAGCGTCAGAAAGGGCGCCCTGATCAGCGTCGAGGCCGAATCGACGCAGGCATCGCAGGCCGTCTACGAACCAATCGAAACCATCGATAGAAGGCTGCAGATGTACGCCTACAACGCCTTCGCCGTGAAGCGGTATGGCCACCGCTCTCGATCACCAGTTCGACACGCGCCTGCTTGCCCGCCTCGGTGGAAAGCATGAAAGTCGGGGCCAGCGGCACCTCCACCCGAGCAAAATTCGGGTTCGGGCTCTTCACCGGGATTCATCGTGAGCCGCCCAGCAGTTCGGTCAGCCCGGCGCGCACCTGTGCGATGTCCTCTGGCGCGAGTTTGCCGATCTCGCCCCGCACCAGGCGGTGGTCGAGGGTGAACAGTTTGAAGCGCACCCGTGACGGCGCGGGCAGGCCGGCAGCGGCAAGGTCGGTGAGCGTGCAGTCAAGCGGCCAGGGCGGATTGGCCTGCGACGTGATCATGGCCATCACCGAATGACCCGCCGGCGCGTTGAAGGCGACGCGATCGGACAGCACCACCGCAGGGCGATTCTTGGTGGCGTTGCGGTCGGTAAACGGAAACGGCACGCGCACGACCGCATACAGATCAAAGGCCACGGTAAGCCTCCTCGTCCGCGGGGCCGGCCCACTCGCTGAGCGTTCCTTCGATGGCGCGCAGGTACTCGATGTCAATGGGCTGCACGCGGCGCACGGTGGCCGTGCCGTCGGCGCCGACTTCCCAGGCGATCAAGTCACCGGGCACGACTTTCAGTGCAGCGCGAACATCCTGCGGAATGGTGGTTTGACCTTTGGCCGTGATTTTGGCGACAGCAAGCATTGTTTGCTCCTTTTAATGCAGTCCTTACTTCCTTACTTTACTGCAAATCGCCCTGGAAATTCAGCAAGAAGGCCGCTGTTATCGCGGCGCCTCGGCCCGCGCCAGCAGATTGGCGAAGCCCTAGTTCACGCTCGTCACGCCGAAATCCGACTCGCGCGAAAGGGCTGACGCAGGAAATGCGCGCGACGCGCGTCGGCCGACGGGCGCCAAGGTCGGTGCGCGCGTCACCGGCAGTTTGCTGAAGCGCTTCAGTTCCGTCTTCATCTTCTCCATTTCTTCCGCCTAGCTGTTGCAGCAGGGCCGGCAGGCTGAGCATCACCGTCTTCCACAGGATGTCGGTGTTGACATCGAATACGCATGCACCAGGCGGTTGGGCATGGCCACGATGACGGGCCACTCGACGCCAGGGGCCGCGGCGCGCCCGGCGTCCGACACCCGGGCTGCGGCTTCGCCGATGATCTGCACCACATGCAAGAGCGCCATGCGCAACATCGTGTCGCTGTCCAGTTCGTGCTGCTCACGCCCAACGCAAAAGCGCATTGCCGTCCGTGCCGCCTCGGCCATGTGGCGCAGCCGGATCAGGTCATCGGGCGACATATTGCGGCTCGGCCGTGCGCACCACCTCGTCGCGGAAATAGCGGCTCAGGTCGCCCGCCGTGCGCAGGTCCACGCGGCGCCCGTCCATCAGGGCCGAGAGCTCGATCTCGATGCGCGCCATGTCGAACAGCGTAGTGCCGGCGTCGGGCTCGAATTCCACCAGCAGGTCGACATCGCTGTCCGGCCGCGCAGTGCCCTTCAGGCGCGACCCGAACAGCGACAACTTGCGGATGCGGTGGCGCCGGCAGATCGGCGCCAACTCAGCCTCTGAAACATCAAACAGACCCATCGTGTTCTCCTTGTCCCTTGCAACTCGGCTCAAACCAGCAGGTCGGCATGCGCGCCGACTTCGACGCGCCCCACCATGATCCGGTGCAGTTCTTGCACCAGCGATCGCTCGGCCCGGCCCAAGGTCCGCGCGAAAACATCATTCCAGGCGTCCCACTGCGCGATCGGGCGGTTGCCGTTCATTCGGTCTTCTGAGGGCAGCAGTCGCCGTGCTTCGGCTGGCGTCTTGTCCTTGTAGGCGTTCGCGAACTCACGCTCTACATAGGGCGCCAGCCCTGCGCGCAGCAAGTCGACGGCCTTGCCGACGCGTTCCTGGTTCGTGATCGCCATGGTCGTCCTATGAGTGATTGCTGCTGTCAGCCCGCGCCACCCCGGCGGCGACGGCTCGGCGGATCATCTGCGCCACTGCGGGCTCAGCATTGATGGGTGTGATCCGAATCGTCGGGTGTGCCGTCGCAAAAACGCGGAACAACTCGTCCGCAAACGCTTGTCCGATATCCGACACGCCGGCGAAGTCCAGTTCCACCCGCTTGAAGCGCTCGAAGCGGTGCGCCACGCGTTTCGCCTGCGAGCGCGAAACAAGTTTTTCGCCCTCGTACTGCGCCAGCCGCAAGGGCACAACGGTCTTGTCGAAGGTGTATTCCTCTGGGTCGGCGTAGGCGTCAAACACGTCGCGCGTGACGCGCGGGCTGTCATTGGCCAGTTGCATGCGCACCCGCGTGCCCGGCGTGTCGGCTGCCTGCTCGGTGATCGCATCGCCGGCAGGCAATGCGTGGCTGAAGCGCAACTGGTACGACTCGATTTCAAAGACATCCAACATGCGCGATGTGAAGAAAATGCCCTCACCCGAGTGCTGCTCAGGCGCTGTCGTCAGCTTGCCTTTGGCCAACTCCAGGATCGCCTCACGCGGATCGTGCAAGTCCAGCGCGCGCTGGATCTTGACAAAGATGCCCTGCCCCTCGTCTGCCACCAGCACCGCGGTGGTGAGCTCGTTTTTGCGCACCTCCACGAGCACGGCTTCAGCCCCAGAGTGATCGATGGCGTTGTTGATCATCTCGGTGGCCGTGTAATGCCAGATGTCGCGCACATTCTGCGGAAAACGCGCCACCACGGGCGAGACCAACTCACGCCACACCAAGTCTTCCTGCAGCCCTTCACGCGGGTAGCGGCGCGAGGCTTCGGCCAGCGTCTTGAGCCGGTAGACGCGGGCGCGCGTGGTGCCATCGGCCTCGACCAGCCCGTCGCGCACCAGCGCTTGCAGGTAGCTGCTGGCGACCTGGCGTGACACGCCGCAGGCTTGCACTAAACGGGTGCCAACACGGTGGCCGTCGGCCGCGATCAGTTCCAGCGCCTGTCGGCGAATCGATTTTTTGTCATCATTCATCTGATTTATTGTCATGCAAAAACATATCTATTGACAAGAATTTATTTATCTTTTGTCGCCAAGTTCGTCGCTCGCGCGCTCCAAAGGCAAGATCGGCCAACACCTTGTGGCCGGTTTGAACTGCGTCCCGTCACGCCTGCTCGTCGGCGAACAGACCGCCTTGCTCAGCGGCCAGCCTTTGGGATCCTTCCTGCGCCAGCCGCAGGATCTCGGGCCAGCTCAGCACCAGAGCGTTGTACGACATCGCCTCGGCCGCGCGCTTCTTGCGCTCGCACAGGGTGTAGAGCCGGTAGCAGATCTCGCGCGCGATTCCGGCTTGGCGTCGAGTTGGTGGACCATCTCCCAGGCGGTCAGGCGTGCGTCGGTACTCGGGTTCCAGTGGGCCGGTTGCAGAGCACGGTGCGCTCGCGGCACCGGGCACACAGAAACATGCGGCAGACCGATCCCACCATACAGAGCCTCCTCTTCATCGACGACTGTCAGCTTCGGATGGCCGATGCCAGTTGACGGGCACACTCGTCAAAAACGACACCTCACCGGCGAATAGTGGCGGGTTTACACCGGCGCCAACACCCAGCCCTGGTCGCGGGCCAGGGCGTCGATCTTGACGCGCGAGAACGCTTCGTTGGTCATCCTCCCTGCTCCTCCTCTTTACCGGCTGACCTCAGCCGTTTCGGTGCCACGTTCACATCGACCTGGGTCTTGAGCAGCAACTCCCGCACGGCCTCGCCCGCCATTTTCAGCGTTCGATGTAGTTGGCGGAACAACTGCGACGCCAGCTCGTAGAGCTGGCGCTCGGCGATCGACCGCGTGCCTTTGTCGGTGCCATCGGCCACAGTGCTGACGACAGCGACAGCCTCGCGGAACACGCCGGGCAGCCACTACGAACGAAAGCTGCCGCGCCAGCTGGGCACCGCGTGCTGCAGCAGTTGAGTGCCTTGACCGAAGACGGCCCAGTCCTTGGCGGCCAGTTGCACCAGGAAAGGTTGCTCGACTTCGATGTACTCGCTCACGGCTTGGTCTCACCGGTGTGGGCACGCAACCAGCGCTGGCCCAGGGCCGTCAGACGGTAGCGCTGCAGTCGACTGTTGGGCTGATCCGGCAGGGTCATCTCCAGCAGGCCGGCCGCCATCGCTGGCTGAAGATAGGCCTGCCTGAAATGCGGCGTGTGCTTCAATTTCAGCAGGCCTTGCAGTGCGGTTCGGGCTAGCGCGCCCTGTGCGGCGGCCACCAACAGGCGCGCGACCTCTGGGGTGACTTGGTCGGTGACTTGGTCGGTGACTTGATCGGTGACTTGCGCGGAAGCCGCCTCTGGCGCCGCCGCCAACGGATGTGCCGGCAGCCGAATCAAATACGCCGTGCGGTCATCATCGGTCTCGAAAACCGGTGCCGGCGAGCCATTGGCCGCCATGGCTTTCAGGATCTTGGGCACGCCGGTCGATCGCCCCTCCGTCAGGTCCAGCTCCTTCAGGAACTCACCAATTCGACGATTGCGGTAGCGCCGGCTCACGGCACGCCCGGCGGCGAAGTCTTCCATGCGAATGGAGCGGTCGGGCCCGGGAAAGCTCAGGATGACCAGGTCTTCGCGGCCGATGCGCACCTCGATCGGTTCACGCTCTTCGTATGAGCGGTGGTACACGGCATTGACCAGCGCCTCTTCGATAGCTGCATACGGGAAGTTCCACACCCGCGTGGCCTCGGCACGGTCGGGGTGCTTCAACACCGTCTCACGCAGGTAGTTGCGCTGGATGTAGCCCAGCGCCTCGCGCGTCATGCGGGCGAGCGGCCCCTTGAACACCTTCTCCTCGAAGCGGTCACCGCCCGCGCCTTCCGGAAACCACACCACGTCGATCTGGGTGTAGGGGAAGAAGCGGTCCGGCGCCTCGTTGAAGAACAGCAGCCCTACGTTCTTGGGCCACGGCGCCTCACTCGACCCGCCGACCACGTTCATCTGGCGGCCCAGCGCCTCAAGCGGCAGGCCCGGTGCTTCATCGGCCAAGGCGCTGCCCACCTCGCGCAGGTAGTCCAGCATCAAGGCGCGCGACAAGTCATCCACGCGCGCCTGCTGCGCCAGCCGGTCGTCCCAGGGCACATTCGCGGCCAGGCCCAGCAGTTCCTGCTCATCCTCGCCCTTGGCCTCCACCGTGCTGCTGTAGCGGCGGACGTAGTAGTGCCAGGACTTGTGTTTGGCCGTCACCGCTGCCGGCGCCTTGTACGGGCGATTCATGCCGCCCGGCGCCCACAGCACGATCAGCTTGCGCCCCTGGACCTCTTCGATGCTGAGCGTCGGGAAATAAGGCGGCTGGATCAGTTGGCAGTGCGCGAGCAGTTCCCGTTGGATCTTGTCCAGTTGGTTCTCGGCCAGGCCCACAGGCGGAAACACCGGCTGGCCCTGGGCGTCGCAGTCCTGACCGATCACCATGTAGCCGCCGCCCAGGTTGGCAAAGTCGTTGGCGAAGGCACACACCGTGCGCAAAACAGCATCCGGGTTCCAGCCGGCCTTGTATTCGATGCGCTCGCTCTCCACCGTGCGCTGGCGCAGCAGGTCGTCGAGCTTGATGGGCAGTTTCATCGGGCGGGTTGTGCTTGCGTGTCAGGGACGTGCGGGC
>JBILYN010000092.1:0-14319 GCA_044377715.1 Aquabacterium sp. | reverse complement strand
CACACCCCAGGCCACGTTCTGCAACGCGATGGCCAGCGTGAAGTCCGACACCGACAGCCCGGTGCCCTGGGTCAGCGGCTGCAGGAAGATGCCCAGGCTCTGCCGCAGGCCCATGGCCAGGCTCAGCATCAGCGAGGCGCCTATCAGAATCGGCAACACCGGGCGAAGGGCTTGGAGGTGGTTCATGGTCTGGCGTTGTCCTTGGACGAAGCGTTCCGACCGAGTGTCGCCCAGACCTGGCCTGCCGCCTGTCTTGAGCGCGACCACCAGCGATGCGCTGGCCGCCAGCGTGGCTGGCATATGCTGCGGCTGTCGCGGTTCGACCGCAGGCACGAACCAGGTCCACCCAGGAGAACCGCTTGACCCTTCAACTGCACGCCTTCGACACGCCCAACGGCCGCAAGATCACGGTCGCGTTGGAAGAGATGGGACTGCCCTACGAAATGCGCATCGTCGACATCGGCCAGGGCGAACAGTTCGACCCGGCGTTCCTTGAGATCAGCCCCAACAACAAGATCCCGGCGATCGTCGACCCGGACGGCCCGGGCGGCAAGTCGATCAGCGTGTTCGAGTCGGGCGCGATCCTGATCTACCTCGCCGAGAAGACCGGCCAGTTCTGGCCCAGTGATCCAGTGGCGCGGGTGGCAGCGCTGGAGTGGCTGATGTTCCAGGTCGGTGGCTTCGGGCCGATGCCCGGCCAGGTGCATCACTTCATCGCGCTGCAAGACCCGGCTGACAAGCGCTACGGCCTGGACCGCTTCATGGCCGAGACCCGTCGGCTCTACGGCGTGATGGACCGTCGACTGGCCGGACATGAATACTTTGCAGGGCCGCTGACGATTGCCGACTTCGCGATCGTCGGGTGGGTCTGGCGCCATGCCAGGCACCAGGTCGACCTGGCGGATTTTGCGAACGTCGAGCGCTGGTACCAGATGATGATGGCCCGGCCAGGTGTCGGCCGTGGCTTTGCAGTCGCGATGCGGCGCGCCTGAAGCTGGCCAGCGGTCGCCGCAGCGACCCTGTCGCAAGTCCTGAAACAAACAGCCACAACAGGCCATGCCCTCATGAAGCTGCCCGAACTCGCCACGCTGGAGTCCTTGTTGATCGGCCTGCAGGGCTGCGGCACCGCACCGCCACTGGTACAGCGGCATTTCGAGTCGGTTGAAGCCACCCGTCTGGTCGGCCCCCGGGCGGCCATCGGCGAACTGCGCGAGGTCCATAGCGCCGGCCACACCAACTTCTTCGGCATGGCCGGCTCGCACAGCTTCTTCCACACCACCCACGACAGCTTGGCGACGACTCGGCCACACCTGCTCGAGCCAGTCGCGCAAGCGTTCGCCGACGCCTTGACCGAGGTGGCCCAGCGCGCAGCGCGCTAGAGCCATAGGCGCCACCCTCACCCACCTTCAAGCCGAGACCACCATGCACATCGCCGACCTCTACTTCCGTGGCTTCACCAACCATCCCGACCGACTGGCGCTGACCGGCGAGGGCGGTGACTTCAGCTACCGCCAGGCCCATGTGTTGACCCAGCGGATCGCACGCCGACTGCGCGAAGCTGGACTGACCAGCGGCGACCGGTTCGCCGTGCTCAGCCCCAACACCGGGCCGGCGCTGCTGGCCATGCTGGGTGGCCTGCGCGCCGGGCTGGCCTGGAGCAACCTGAACATGCGCGCGGCAGTGCCAGACATCCTGCACATCCTGGCCGCAGGCCAATGCAGCGTGCTGTTCTTCCATGAAGCAGCTGCCGGCATGCTGGCGGCGATCCGCGAGGCGGTGCCAACGCTGCGCGAAGTGGTGTGCATCGGTGGCGCCGACGCCAGCGCGCCCTCGCTGGCGCAGTGGCTGGGCAACACCAGCGACGCCATGCTCGATTTCCGGGTGGCCGAAGACGCGCAGGGCTTCCAGGGCGCCACCGGCGGCACGACCGGCCGCTCCAAGCTCACCGTCGGCTCGCACCGCTCGATCGCCACCTCGGTGCTGGCCTGGGCCACCTGCTTGAGCTTCGACGAGCCGCCGGTCAACCTGGCGGTCGCCCCGATCACCCACGCTGGCGGCTTCGTCGCGCTGGGCATGGGCCAGTTCAGCGGCACCACGATCATGATGGCCACACCCGATGTCGGCCAGATGATCGACATCATCGGCCAGCAGCGGGTCTCGGTGCTGTTCCTGCCGCCCACGCTGATCTACATGATGCTGGCGCACCCGAAGGCAGCGAGCGCCGACTTCTCGTCGCTGCGCTACCTGATCGCAGCCGCATCGCCGTTCGCGCCCGAGAAAATCATCGAAGCCGTCGGTCGGCTCGGCCCTGTCGTCTGCCAGGCCTTCGGCCAGACCGAGTCGGGCTTTCCGACCACCTTCATGTCGCCGCGCGAGGTCGCCCAGGCGGTGCGCGAGCCCGCACTGCGCCACCGGCTGCTGTCTTGTGGTCGACCGACCGCCATCGTCGAGGCGATGGAGATCATGGACGATCAAGGACACTTGCTCGCGCCCGGCGAGACCGGCGAGGTGGTGCTGCGCGGCCCGACGATGATGAGTGGCTACCTCGACGATGACGCGGCCACCGCCGAGATCAGCCAATTCGGCTGGCACCACACCGGCGATGTCGGCAGGCGCGATGCCGACGGCTATTTCTACATCACCGACCGCAAGCGCGACCTGATCATCTCGGGCGGCTTCAACATCTTTCCCTTCGAGGTCGAGAGCGCGCTGATGAAACACCCTGCGGTGCAGGACTGCGCCGTGATCGGTGTGCCCGACGAGAAGTGGGGTGAGGCGGTCAAGGCCTGCGTGCAGCTCAAGCCCGATGCGATGGCACAGGCCGACGAATTGATCGATTGGGCCAAGCAGCAGATCGGCTCGATGAAGGCACCGAAGTCGATCGACTTCATCGCCAACCTGCCACGCAGCCCGGTGGGCAAGGTGCTCAAGCGCGACCTGCGCGCGCCGTATTGGCAGACGATGGCACGCGGGGTGGGCTGAACCGGCGGCTGGCTGAAACCGTAACTGCGCACATGCAAAGACCAACGCTGACCGTCAAGATGTGCGCCGGCCAGGTCGGCAGCCTGCTGCCGCATGCCGTCGTGCCAGCGGTGATGGCTGGTCATCTGATCCCGCTGTGGGGTCTGACCAACGCCCAGGCCGGTCTTCTTGCAGCGGCCTACGCTGGCGGCTACATGCTGGCGGTGCCGCTGCTGAGTTCGCTGACCGACCGCATCGATGCCCGGCGCCTGCTGCTGGGCGGGTCGCTGTTCAGCGCGGCCGCGACGATCGCCTTCGGCTGCCTCGCGCAAGGCCTGCTGTCGGCGATGCTGCTCTGGGCCCTGGCCGGGATCGGCTTTGCGGGCGCTTACATGCCGGGTCTTCGCGCCCTCACCGACCGGCTCGACCCAGGTGATGCGTCGCGCAGTGTCACGCTCTACACCTCGAGCTATTCCTTGGGCGTGGGCCTGTCATTCCTGGTCTCGCAGTTGGTCGCCGACCACCTGGGCTGGCGCTGGTCCTTCGTGTTGACCGGCCTGGCGCCGCTGGCGATGGCAGCCGCCGCTTGGTCCTTGGTGCCGAAGGCGCCAGCGCCGCGCCCCGGTGCGCTGCTCGACTTCAGGCCGGTGCTGCGCAACCGTGAGGCGATGGGATACATCCTGGGTTACGGATTTCACTGCTTCGAGCTCTACGCGATGCGCACCTGGATCGTCGCCTTCTGGACCTTCGTGGCAGCTCGCAACGGATCGGCGTCGTTGCTCGACCCGATCACGGTCAGCGTGCTGGTGACTTTGCTCGCGATGCCCGCCAGCATCCTCGGCAACGAAGCCTCGATGCGCTTCGGACGCCACCGCGCGGTCAGCACGATCCAGGTCAGCTCGGCGCTGGTCGCTTTGGCGATCGGCGCGTTGGCCGGTGGCCCACCGCTGCTGCTGCTGGCGCTGATGATGCTCTATGCGATCACGGTCCCGGCCGATTCCGGCTCGCTGACCGCCGGCATGAGCGCCAGTGCCGAGCCGCAGCTCCGGGGCGCAACGATGGCGCTTCACTCCACCGTGGGTTTCGGACTGTCGGCGCTGGCCGGTTGGACTGTCGGCGTCGCACTTGACGCGTTTGGCGGCGCCAATTCGGCGCAGGGATGGTTTGCCGGATTTGCGGTGATGGCCGCCGGCGTGTCGCTGGGTCCACTGGCGTTGTGGTGGTCCAGGAGACCTCGCGCTGCCTGAGCAAGGTTCCGGGCCGAGCCGCAAGGGCTGGCATGATGGGCTTAGATTGCATATGAATCCACCATCAGAGCCGTCGTCAGACCGCTCGCCACCACAGGACCACAGCTTGCAGGCACCATCGAATCGTTCGGACCAACATCCACCGCTGCAGGGTTGGCAGCGTTCCGCCGGCACGATGGTGTTGTCGCTCGCCACGTTCATGAACGTGCTCGATGCGTCGATCGCCAACGTGTCGATCCCAGCGATCGCCGGTGATCTGGGCGCCAGCGTCCACCAGACCACGGCGGTGATCACCGCCTTCGGCATCGCCACCGCGATCTCGGTGCCCTTGACCGGCTGGCTGACGCAGCGCTTCGGCCAGGTCAGGCTGTTCGTGACGAGCGTGCTGCTGTTCGTGCTGACCTCCTGGCTGTGCGGGCAGGCCACGTCGCTCGAGTGGTTGATCGCATTTCGGGTGCTGCAAGGCCTGGCTGCGGGGCCGATGATGCCCTTGTCACAGACGCTGCTGCTGGGCAGCCATCCGCCTGAGCGGGCGGGCCGGGCGCTGGCGATCTGGTCGATGACCGTGCTGCTGGCGCCGATCGCCGGGCCGCTACTGGGCGGCTGGATCACCGACAACCTGCACTGGCCGTGGATTTTCTACATCAACGTGCCGGTCGGCCTGGGCTGCGCAGCACTGACCTGGGCCCTCTACAGCCGCCGCGAATCGGTCGTCAAGCGGGTGCCCATCGACGCCATCGGGCTCGCGCTGCTGGTGTTGTGGGTCGGATCGCTGCAGGTCCTGCTCGACACCGGCAAACAGGAGGACTGGTTCGAATCGAACACGATCGTCGCGCTGGGGCTGGTCTCCTTGGTCGGGTTTGTGGCCTTTCTGGTCTGGGAATTGACGCATGAGCACCCGATCGTCGATCTGAAGCTGTTCGCGAACCGAAATTTCAGTTTCGGCGTGGTCGCGATGGCCGGCGGTTTCGCGCTGTTCTCAGGCAACGTCGTGCTGCTGCCGCTGTGGCTGCAGCAGGCGATGGGCTACACCGCGACCTGGGCCGGGCTGGTGCTCGCGCCGGTGGGGGTGGTGGCGGTCTTGATCTCGCCGCTGGCCGGGCGCGGGATCGAGCGTGGGTTGGCAAGGTCGATCGCCATATTGTCCTTTTTTGGGTTCGCCTGGTCGTTCTGGCTGCGATCGCTGTTCACGACCCAGGCCGACTACCTGACGATCATCCAGCCGATGCTGTGGCAAGGCGTCGCAGGCTCGTTGTTCTTCATCGCGCTGAGTGCGATCTCGATGTCCGAGATTCGCCCGAACCAGATGGCGCAGGCTGCCGGGCTGAGCAACTTTGTACGGATATCGGCTGGCGCCTTCGGCACCTCGATCACGAGCACGTTCTGGGATTCCCGCACCCGGGAACACCGGGTGCACCTGGTCGAGGATGCGAGCCGGACAGGATGGTCACTTGACAGCGCGTTTTATGAACCGCTGCGCTCGGCAGGCATGACGCTGGAACAACTGCGCGCTTACCTCGAGCGGCTGATCGATCAGCAGGCGATGACGCTGGCTGCCAACGAGGTATTTCTGATCTCGGCCCTGCTGTACCTGCTGCTGATCGTGCCGGTGATGCTGACCAGGCCGGCGCGGGGGCGGCGCGCCGGGCCTGCACCCGCCGCGTCAGCAGCGCCCGTGCAAATCGGCAGTCAAGCAGCGCTGAAGGCTTGACTGACATCCCGCCGTGAACGACACAGGGCGCGGCCTGGACTTGATGGCAGGGTTTTCACGCGCGTCTGGGTAAATTGGGCTGGCATCATCGATGTTCAATTTTCGACTGTCGATGAAGGATTCATGATGTTGACCCGTATCGCTTTCTTGCGTGCCATGCTGTGCGCAACCACCGTCTGCCTGCCCGCCGCGGCCATGGCGCAGACCTTTCCGATACCCGGCAAGCTGATCCGTATCGTCGTGCCGTTCCCGGCCGGCGGCCAGACCGACATCCAGGCCCGCCTGATGGCGGCCAAGCTGCAACCGGCACTGGGCGTGTCGGTGGTGGTGGACAACAAGCCGGGCGCATCCACCATCCTGGGCACGATGGAGGTGGTTCGCGCCGCACCCGATGGCCACACCCTGCTCTACACGATCGGCGTCACCGCGGCGCAGAACCCGCACCTGTTCTCCAAGCTGCCTTACGACCCGCTGAAGGACCTGACACCGGTGATGTTTGCCGCCCGATCCACCACAGTGCTCACCGTGCCGGCGGCGTCGCCCTTCAACAGCGTGGCCGACTTGATCAAGTACGCCAAAGCCAACCCGGGCAAGCTGAACTATGCCTCGTACTCGCTGGGCAGCACCTCGCACCTGGTCGCCGAACTGATGCAGCAGGCCACCGGCACGCAGATGACGCACATTCCGTTCAAGGGCTCGGCCGATGCCGGCATGGCGCTGATGGGCGGACAGGTCGACTTCCTGTTCGACGGCCCCACCACCGCGATGAACAACGTCAAAGCCGGCAAGGTGAAGATGCTGGCCTACACCGACCCCAAACCCTATATCGCGCTGGGCAAACTGCCCAACATGGCCGAGGCCGGCGTGCCCGGGGTGGACGTGAGCGGCGGACTGCAGTTCTTCGGCCCGCGCAACATGGCGCCCGAGGTGCTGGCCAAGGTGAACGCTGCGCTGGCTGCGTCGTTGAAAGAGCCCGAACTGGTGAAGGCTTTCGTCGACGGGGGCAGCGAGATCCTGGCCTCCAGCCCGTCCGAGCACACCGCAGCCGTGAAGGACCAGTACGAGCGCTTCGGGGTGGTGATCCGCAAACTCGGCCTCAAGCTCGATTGAGCCAAGCCTGACTCGCATGAACAGTCTCACCGGCCTCGTCAGCCTGTCGGCGCTAGAGCAGCGCCGGCTGATCGGCGCCAAGCAGATCTCGCCGGTCGAACTGCTGCAAGCCTGCATTGCACGCATCGAGGCCGTCAACCCGGCCGTCAACGCGCTGTGCCAGACCGACTTCGACCGCGCGCTGGCGCAAGCCCGCGTCGCCGAAGCAGCGGTGATGCGTGGCGAGGCGCTGCCGCTGCTGCACGGGCTGCCGGTGGGCGTGAAAGACCTGGAAGACAGCGCCGGACTGCGCACCACCTACGGCAACATCGCTCACCGCGACCATGTGCCGCAAGCCGACTGCGTGCTGGTACAGCGATTGCGCGCGGCCGGTGCCTTGATCGCCGCCAAGACCAACACCCCGGACAGGGGCGCAGGCGCGAACACCCGCAACGCGGTCTGGGGCGCGACCGGCAACCCCTTCGACCCCACGCGCAATGCCGGTGGCTCGTCAGGCGGGTCAGCGGTGGCGCTGGCCTGCGACATGCTGCCGCTGGCCTCGGGATCCGACCTCGGCGGATCGCTGCGCATCCCAGCCGGCTACTGCGGCGTGGTCGGCCTGCGGCCCTCGACCGGCGTTGTCGCAAGCGGCGACAGGCTGCTGGGCTTCAGCCCACTCTCGGTGCTCGGGCCGATGGCGCGCTCGGTGGCCGACTTAGCGCTGATGCTCGCGGCAATCGCCGGGCCGCACCCGGCCGATCCGCTGTCAGCGCCCTTCGACGCGTCCGGCCTGCCGGCGCTGCGGCCGGCCGACCTGTCGCAGTTGCGGGTGGGTTTCAGCGAAGACTTCGGTGGCTGCCTGGTCGACGAGGACATCCGCCGCAGCTTTCGCGCCCGCATCGCCGCCATCGCGCCGCTGTTCGCCAGCTGCGAACCACTGGGCGTCGATCTGGTCCATGGGCTAGACGGCGGCCAAGGTGAGTGCAGCAGCGCCGACTTCGCCTTCGACGTGCTGCGCGCCGAGAGCTTCCTGGCCGCCCATGCCGGCGCAGACCGCGCCACACTCAGCGCCAACCTGGCCGCCAATCTGGCGCTGGCCGAGCAGTTTTCGCTCGCCGACCACGCCCGCGCCCACCAGTTGCAGACCCGGCTGCAGCGCCGCCTGGCCGACGCGATGCGCGCCGACCGTGGCGGGTTTGACATGGTGATCTCGCCGGTCACTGGCGTGTCGCCATTTGCCTGGACGACGCTGTATGCCGAATCGGTGCAAGGCCTGCCCACCCGCAACTATTACCACTGGGTGGGGCTGACTTACCTGGTCAGCCTCAGCACCCATCCAGCGCTGTCGCTGCCCTGCGGCGTCGACGAGCAGGGCCTGCCCTTCGGCCTGCAACTGATAGGCCGTGCCAGAGGCGATGCCGCACTGCTGGCAGCGGCGCTGGCGCTGGAATCGGCCACCGCCGCACAGCCTGGACTCGGACGGGTGCGGCCGGATCTGGCGCTGTTGCGAACGCCGCGGCCTGAGCTGCGAAGCATCGTCACCCACCCGCCCCAAGCCTAAACGCCGTCAGACCACCAACATGCCGCCGTCGAGCAGGATCGACTGGCCGGTCATGCCGTCGGACTCGACCGATCCCAGATAGACCGCGAGATGGCCGATCTCGTCGGGTTTCAGGAAGCGCTTGATCGGCACCCGCGCCAGCCCATTGGCCATCACCTGCTCGAAAGGGATGCCCAGGATGTCGGCATGGGCGCGGAAGCCCTCGATCATGTCGGTCTGCACAAAGCCCGGGCAGATCGCGTTGACGGTGATGCCGAAACCGCCCATCTCCAAGGCCGCGCAGCGCGTCAGCCCGACCAGCGCGTGCTTGGACGCGTTGTAGGCACTCTGGTTGGGCGAGGCCCATTTGCCTGCGGTCGAGGCGATGTTCACGACCTTGCCGCTGGCCTGCGACTGCATCTGGCGCAGCACGAGCTGCAACACATGGAAAGCACCGTAAACATTGACCTGCATCACACGATCGAAGTCCTCGGGCGTGATGTCGACCAGACGCGCAGCATGGTAGACGCCGGCGTTGTTGACCAGGGTGTCGATCCGACCGTAAGCAGCGACCGCCTCGGCCACCATCGCTTGCACCGCCGCGCGGTCGGCCACGTCGGCACAGTGCAGCATCACCCGGCCGCCGTGAACCTGGGCCAGGGCTTGGGTCTGCTCGAGCGACTCGCGGTTGGTCGCGGTCAAGAACAGGTCTGCGCCCTCCTCGGCATAGCGCAACGCGATCGCGCGGCCGATGCCGCGGCTCGCGCCGGTGATCAGCGCGGCGCGCCCGCTCAGGCGTCCGGGTCTTGCGGTGTCGGTCATGGTGTTTCCTGGGGATGGCTTGGGCTGCGGGCGGCAGCACGCGCCGATCCGGAGCAGGCTGGCCGGTGGCAAATTCATTCTAGGGTCGCTGCTACCAGCGTCGCCCGCCTGGCGGCCGGCTGCCGAATTCAGGCACTGCGCGGCAAAGTCCGGGAGGTCGCTAAGATGACGCCTCACATTCGGCAAGCCTTGCCGGATAACTCTAATGGAGACAAAGTCCGTGAAACATCTTCTTGTCGCGCTCGCAACAGCCGCCAGCCTCGTCCACGCTGGTGATGTCTTGGCGCAGAAAAAATACGACACCGGCGCCACCGACACCGAGATCAAGCTCGGTCAGAACATGCCTTACAGCGGCCCCGCGTCGGTCTACGGCTCGCTGGGACGGACCCAGGTGGCCTTCTTCAAGATGCTCAACGACCAAGGCGGCATCAACGGCCGCAAGGTCAACCTGATCAGTCTGGACGACGGTTACAGCCCGCCCAAGACCACCGAGGCGATACGCCGCCTGGTCGAGAGCGACGAGGTCCTGGCGCTGTTCGGCACGCTGGGCACGCCGACCAACTCGGCGATCCACCGCTACGCCAACCAGAAGAAGATGCCGCACCTGTTCGTCTCGAGCGGCGCAGGCAAGTGGAACGACCCCAAGAACTTCCCGTACACGGTGGGCTTCCAGCCCAACTATGTGGCCGAAGGCAAGGTGTTCGCCGCCCACATCATCGCCAACCACCCCGGCGCAAAAATCGCGATCCTCTGGCAGAACGATGACTTCGGCAAGGACTACCTGATCGGCGTCCGGCAAGGTCTGGGCGACAAGGCCTCGATGCTGGTGGCCGACGCCTCGTTCGAGGTCACTGACCCGACCGTCGACTCGCAAATCCTGACCCTCAGGAGCTCGGGCGCCGATGTGCTGATCAACGCCGCCTCGCCCAAACCAGCCGCGCAGGCGATCAAGAAGATAGCCGCAATCGGCTGGAAGCCGACCCAGTACATCACCAACGTGTCGGCCACCATCGGTTCGGTGCTCAAGCCCGCCGGGCTGGAAGCCTCGACCGGCCTGGTCACGACCCAGTTCATGAAGGACCCGAGTGACAGCCAGTGGGACAACGACGCGGAGATCAACACCTACAAGGCTTTCATGAAAAAGTACTACCCGGAGGGCGACATCAACGACCAGCTCAACCTGTTGGCCTACTCATCAGCCAACGCGATGACCCATGTGCTCAAGCAAGCGGGCGACAACCTGACGCGCGAAAACCTGATGAAGATCGTGACCAACCTGAAGGATGTCAGGATGCCGGGCACGCTGCCAGGCTTGCTGCTCAACACCAGCCCGACCAACCACGGACCGCTGTCGATGCTGAGGATGACACGCTTTGACGGCAAGCAGTGGATAGGCTTCGGCGAGCCGATCTCGGCAGGCAAGTAGACCGGTCCATCGCGCTGCAGCAGCTCTCAAGCCAATGTGGCTTTTGCCACTTGGCTTGACCCCCATGGGGGGCGGCCGGCTTGTGCCGGCCTCGAGTCGCTCAGTGGCAAGACCGATCCCCCCATGACGAGCTTCGCCACCACAGACCGGCCCGATTGGCCGGCGATCGCTGCAGCCCAGGCCCGCGACCCCGATGCCAGGCTGCCGTTTTTCATCGACGACCAAGGTCATTCACTGCTGACGGGCTCGGTGGCCCGCGCCCACCTGCCGGCGCTCGCACGCTGGCACGGCGCGCTGCGAATCGACGACCTCGCCGTCACGCTGACGACGCCTGCGGCCGGACGGGTGGCATTCTTCGCACAGGCCAACCTCGCGCTGCGCGAAGCCGGGCTGATCAAAGCCTGGCGCGACGAAACCTACCCAGTGCTGGCGCAACAAGGCGGCGCACTGCTGGCCACCTTCGAGCGCGCGGCGTCGCGCTTCTGGGGCACCACCACCTTCGGCGCGCACTGCAACGGCTACCTGGCCGACCCAACGGGCCGGCCCACCCATCTGTGGATCGCACGCCGTGCGCTCGACAAGCCCACCGATGCTGGCCTGCTAGACAACCTGATCGGCGGCGGCGTGCCGCACGGCCAGACCCCGGCCGAGGCGGTGGTGCGCGAAGGCTGGGAAGAAGCCGGGCTGCGTCCAGACCAGATGCAATCGCTGGTGGCAGGCCGGCAGCTGCGGGTCGCGCGCGACATCGCCGAAGGCTTTCAGCTCGAACAAGTCAGTGTCTTCGACCTGGCGCTGCCGCCCGACCTGGTGCCCGAGAACCAGGACGGCGAGGTCCACAGCCTGACGCTGATGACCGTCGAGCAGGCGCTGGACCATGCTGCTGCCGGCGACATGACCGTCGACGCTGCATTGGTGACGCTGGACTTCGCGCTGCGCCGCCGGCTGCTGTCGACCCACAGGCACCAGCACTTGCAGGTGATGTCCGAGTCGCTGTGGACAGGCCGGGCCAGCCTGTCCCGCTAAAGTGGAAATATTTCGAACAATAATAAAATATTTGTTCAAATAAATTGCAGAGTCGGGTCAAGCGCGCTGAACCCGAAACCCACTGACGGGCGCCACACTCTGCCCATGACATCGAATCCATCCCCGCTACGCTACACCGCGCTGGCCATCGTGCTTCACTGGCTGCTGGCGCTGATGATCGTGGCATCGTTTGGTGTCGGCCTGTACATGAGCGACCTGCCGATCTCGCCGACCCGGCTCAAGCTCTACAACTGGCACAAGTGGGCCGGCGTGACGATCCTGGCACTGTCGGGCTTGCGCTTGTTGTGGCGCTTGATGCACCGGCCGCCACCAGCAGCCACCGGTTGGCAGGCTGGCGTCGCGCAGACGACCCATGGGCTGCTTTACGCGTTGTTCTTCGCCGTGCCGCTGCTGGGCTGGGCTTATAGCTCGGCGGCGGGCTTTCCGGTGGTCTGGTTCGGCCTGCTGCAACTGCCTGACTTCGTGCCGGTGGACAAGTTGCTGGCCGAGGCGATCAAGCCGTGGCATGAGCGCAGCGCCATGATGATGGCCGGTTTGGTGCTGCTGCACGTGGCTGGCGCGGCCAAGCACCAGTGGCTGGACCGCGATGGACTGATGCAACGCATGCTGCCGGGCCGCAGCTGAGCGATGCCGCGCCACCGACCCGGCTGATGCGGCCGTTGCCGCGAAGCCCAATTTTGAAACAACAGGATTTCTCATGAAACGCCATCTCCTGGCTATTGCCACCATCGCCACCATCGCCACCATCGCCGTCGCCGCACCCGCCTGGGCCCAGCAGGTCGTGCCCGCGCAGAGCGAGATCACCTTCGTCAGCAAGCAAATGGGTGTGCCCGTCGAGGGCCGATTCAAGCTGTGGACGGCGCAAATCGCTTTCGACCCCAGAAAACCCGAAGCCGGCAAGATCGGTTTCACGATCCAGGCCGGCAGCGCCAGCTTTGGTGCCGCGGAGACCGATGCCGAGCTGTCCAAACCAGCCTGGTTCAACATCGCCAAGTTCCCTCAAGCCAGCTTCCAGAGCAGCGCGGTCAAGGCGCTGGGGGCGGGCAAGTTCGAGGTCCGCGGCGCGCTGGTGATCAAGGGCGCCAGCCACGAGGTGTTGGTGCCCGTCACGGTGACCCAGACCGGCTCGGCCAGCACCGCTACCGGCAGCTTCAACATCAAACGGCTGGACTTCCGCATCGGTGACGGCGAATGGGCCGACACCTCGATGGTGGCCAACGATGTGCAAGTCAAATTCAAACTCGCGCTCAGTGGCATGGCGCCGCTGTGAACACCCCATCCAACCGATTTCTCCGACCTTTCTCTGTCCAACCGCAAGCCCAGAAAAAAATGAAAATCAAGATGATCCGCAGCACCGTATCAGCCACCGCAATGGCCGCAGCAGCCCTGGCTGCCCAAGCCCAGAGCGCGACTTATGCGATCGACCCAACCCACACTTTCGCCAGCTTCGAGATCTCGCACTTCGGCACCTCGACGAACCGCGGCCGCTTTGACAAGAAAAGCGGTAGCGTCCAGTTCGACAAGACGGGCAAGGCCGGCAAGGTCGACATCACGCTCGAAACCGGCTCGATCAACACGGGCACCGCGGCCTTCGACAAACACCTGCAGGGCAAGGACTTCTTCAACAGCGCTGAATTTCCGACCGCCAAGTTCGTCGCCGACAAATTCAGCTTCAATGGCGACAAGCTCAGTGACGTCTCGGGCCAGCTCACGCTGCTCGGAAAGACCAACCCGGTGACGCTGAAGGCCAGCAACTTCAACTGCTACATCAACCCGATGCTCAAGGTTGAGGTTTGCGGCGGCGACTTCGAGACCACGCTGGTGCGCAGCCAATACGGCATGAGCTGGGGCCTGAACTACGGCTTCCCCGACAGCGTTCGCCTGTTGATCCAGGTCGAAGCCATCAAGCAGCCTTGATTCGACAGCGCGGGGCCCGCGTCGACCCGCAGCCCTGCGACAGTTCCAGACTTCACCCTGCCAGGTGTCGCGGATCGAAGCTTCTGCGACCATGCAGCCCATGCGCCTGATCCTGCTCGCCCTGGCCTTGCTGGCCGCCACAGCGTCGACCCGTGCGCAACCCGTGTCCTATGTCTTGGACCCGACGCACAGTTTCGTCTACTTCGAACTGCTGCACTTCGACACCTCGACGATACGCGGCCGCTTCGGCCCGCTCAACGGAGAAGTGGTGCTCGACCGCAGCGCCCGCAGCGGTCGCGTGCAGGTGGTCGTCGCCACAGCCGCGGTGAGCACCGGCTTGCCACTGCTCGACACGCTGATCAAGCAGCCCGACCTGTTGGCGGTGGCCGATCACCCCCAGGCCTTCTTCGTCGCCGAGCGCATGGAATTCGATGTACAAGGCCAGGTGACCGCAGTGACCGGCGAGTTCACGCTGCGCGGCATCGGTCAGTCGCTGCGACTGGTGGCACAGCGCTTTCGCTGCTACTTTCATCCGCTGCTGCGGCGCGAGGTCTGCGGCGGC
>JBILYN010000357.1:0-4877 GCA_044377715.1 Aquabacterium sp. | reverse complement strand
GGACGCAGTTTCCGGACGCGAGCGGCAGTGGATTGGCGACGACGGCCACGGCGCGACGAATTTTCGGACACGAACAGGACACGGGGCCCTACAAAGACAAAGGACCTAGCTGCTATCGCTGCTAAGTCCTTGTTTTATATGGCTCCTCGACCAGGGCTCGAACCTGGGACCTACGGATTAACAGTTCCGGTTCGAGCCTGACGGGGTTTGCGCGAGGTTGGGATCCTGGGCGGCTGGCTAATGCGTAGTTGGTCCACGTGGTCAGCCCATCTCTGTAGCAAGTCCCGGCGTTCGGCTTTATAGGCGTGCCGGTTGTATGCCGCGCGCACGCGATTGCCGGGCACGTGCGCTAGGCAATGTTCGATCACGTCGATGCTCGCGCCGGCCGCGTTGAAGTGGGTGCTGAACGTTGCGCGCATACCGTGCGGGGTGCCGTCACCACTGAAGCCCAGCCGCTCCATCAGTGCATTGAGACTTCGGTTGGCCATGGGTCGATCAGGATCGAGTCGATTGGGAAACAAGTAGACGCTGCCATCGGGAACAAGCGCCCGCAATTCCTGCATCAGCTTCACGCACTGACGGGAGAGCGGCACCCAGTGGGCGCGGCCAGCCTTCATCCGGTTGGCGGGGATCTCCCATTCGGCGGCTTTCACGTCAATCTCGCTCCACTTGCCCTCAGTGACTTCGGCCTTGCGACATGCCGTCAGCACGACGAGCAGCATCGCGATCCGGGTCTGCTCGTGGATCGTGTCGACGGCATCCAGCTTGCGCAGGAACTCACCGAGCAAGCCGGGCGACAGGGCAGGGTGGTTTTCCTGGTTGCGCTTGCGGAGCACGCGAACCGGCGGCACGGGGTTGTCGGCGATCAGCCCGGAGTCGATGGCGTACTCGAAGATGCCCCACAGGTAGTTGCGCAGGTTCCGCGCGACCTCGGGCGCTCGCGCCTCAACCTCTTTCAGCGCAGCGGTCAGTTCGAGGCGCGTGATCTTGGAGATCGGCCGGTCCTTTAAGCGGGGCGTCAGGTCCTTCTCGATTTCCCGGTTGCGCTGCAGGACCGTCGCTGGCCGAAGGTCCGCACCTGTCGCGGCATTCCAGTCGGCACACACCGCGCAGAAACTGCCCTTGACTCGGAGCAGTTCCGCCTGGGCGCGACTTTCTCGTTCATCGCGTCGAGCTTGGACGGGGTGAACGCCCTTTGCGACAAGCTTGCGCGACTCTGCGTGCGCGTTCCGCGCGTCGGCGAGCGTGACCTCGGGGAACGCCCCAAGCGCCTGCAGACCTTCGACGCCGTCCAGCCTGAACTTGTAGCGCCAGAGCTTCGAGCCATTGGGCTGTACGAGGACGAACAGGCCGCCAGTGTCGGCCAGCTTGTAGGCACGTTCTGCCGGCTTGGCCGACTTGATCTGAAGGGTGGTCAGCACTGGGGGTATCGGTCGATCCGTACCCCCAACCATACCCCCAACCGATCGGGATCTCAAGAAATAATCCGGAACAGCTTGAGACAAGGTGTTCCGCTAAGTCATTGTCAAATATAGGATATTCAGGACAACCCGGGGCGCCTTGAAATCGCCTGGGACCCCTATGCACAGTTCAGGTTGCGAGTTTCATTATTGCTATTTCTCGTTGATTTTTTTGTGATTGTCTTCAGTAGCTTCGAAATCACGCCAAGTCGTAGCCCCGTGTCGTGTGGATCATGTTGGACGAAACAGGCTCCCATCGTTAAGCCGCTGCTCCGCTGTCTCAAGGCGCTGCAACAGGGCATCGAACCCGACCGGTTCGCCGACAAACATCGGGGCCATCGCCTCGACCTCGAAGAGGCGTCCGAGTGTCCAGCAGACCCAGAAGTCCTTCTCCAAGATCAATGGCGCGAGCCCCAGGCGGCCGGCTGCTTCGTTGATGATCAATGCACGCTCGGCAGGCGGCAGGGTCGCGAAGGGCTTCATCGTGCAGGCGTGGTCAGGCGGCTTGCTTGCGCCGCGTTGTTGCCTTCATCGCCGGCTCGAGTCGCTGCTTTGGTGTCGCGATGAATCGAAGGTGCTGGTGCATCCAGGCCGGTGCCAGGGGCAGGTCCTTCAAAAGGGCCGATCGGTCCTTCGCCGACAGCGTCTCGCGCAGATGAGCGACCCGAGCCTCGTTGACCTTGTCCCTGCCGACGCTGCGCAGTGCGGCGAAAACGAGGTTGCTCATCGGGCTGGCACTGCGCACCTGGCGTGGCGGGCGATGTTTGAGTTGGACGGTCAGCGAGCCGACCTTCACTGTACGGCTAGGGCCATCGGTTTCGTAGACGACACGCGCCGGCACTTGTTCCGACAGGTTCAACAGGTTGGCGGCCATCGCTTGCCCTGGCTGCACAAAGGTGCCATCGCGGCGAGACAGCGCTTGCGCGATCTCGTCGGCGGTCGGTTGAAGCTCACCGAGCAGTGCGTGCTGGCGCGGCACGTCGTAGAGGCCGCGTGTCAGGCGACGCAGGGCGCCGCTGCGAACCATGCGCATCAGCGCCATGCCGACGCTGTGAGGCGAGCCCAGGTCGAGAAAGTCGAAAGGGGTATGTACGCGCGCCGGATTGGTCTTGCTAGCCTCGGCGATGCGGTGGCCGATCTCCTGGGCGATGCTGGGCGGCTGCGACAGTGGCGCGTCCCTACGTCTCAAAGCCGGACCGCTCCTTGCGGGGAGCGGTCCGGCTTTGAGACGGATGTCGGCGCTCGAGCGTTGTGAGGGCATGGTGAAGTGTGCTCTCTTAGCGTTAAAAATACAACCAACTTCTTTTAACGAATTGTCGTCCGCTCCGCCCGCGCCGAACCAAGGTGAAACCATGCGTGAAGTTCGTGCGCACCTCTTGGGAACGCTCGGCATGGAGCGAGACGCGACGAGACTTCTACCTGCCGGGCGCGCGGTCTCACGAGGTTTTATCTCGACAGGCGCTGCGGCGCCACGCATCGCCCGATGATCAGAAAGAAACACGAGATGCTCTTGGATGACACGCGATATCGCGCCTCTTTCTGCTGACGAGTTCGCATGGTGTTCAAAGACCTCGGGGTTGGCCGGCAGTGAATCTGAAGAGGCGGTGCTCAAACACGAAGCAGGGCAGCCTCACTGCAGCACGAATGACTTGAACAAGGCGCTCTCGACCGGCAGGTCGGCGGTGGTCAGTGGCCAGAACCGGCGTGCCACTTCCTTCATCTCGGCGCTGCAGCATTTCGAGCCGTCGTCCAGTCGACGCGGGATCGCGCCAATGCGCACCAGCGAGGCAATGGTTTCATCCGAGGGGTTGCTCTGGAGGATGTAGATCAGCGTCAGCAGCGGATCTAGCGCTGCATTCGCCACCAGCGCGACATCGTTGGCAATGGCAAACTTGCCGGCGTTGGTGGAGGTCTCGGCAAGCGTCCGGCCCGACAACACGATGATGATCTTTGAGTTCAGCACCGGCCGCATGTCGACGATGTTCTTTTCGGACTGCGCGTCCAGGGTTCGGAGAACGATCTTGGTCTGAAAGTAGTGGCTCTCGCCTTTGTCTGCGAGATTGACAGTGAACTCCACCTTGATGTTGCCGTCGTCGGGCGGGACTTCCACAAAGCGCGGCGCTGGGTTCAGCTTCTTCGCAGCTTGCCTGGCCTGGTAGCGCTTTTCCACATCGACCAAGGCTTCTTCACTGTACTTTTTCAGTATCTCCGCCACCTTGCGTTGTGAGTCACTGGGCGGATGGTTCGAGGCGTGACCCGTCGCGGGGTCTGCGGCGTGATTTGCACTGTGATCCGCGCCATGGTCTGCGGCCGCTGCGCCATGTGCTGGCGGTGTCGGGTGCGCCTTGCCCTGTGGGTCGTGCGATGCCGGTGTCTGGTGGGTGGCGTCGACGTTGCTCTCGTCAGGCGGGTGGCTGTTGTGGCGCATGAACCAATACCCTGCGGCACCCATCAACGCGAGCGCGATCACAGCGACAGCGACAGACCGTCCGGACTTGCTGGGCCTGTTGGGCAATTCCACGCTCCAGTCGGGCGCGTGCGGCGGTGGCTCCACGGCTGGCTCCGGCGCGAGGGTTTCGGACAGGCCGGCGGCCGAAGGGTCAGCAGCAAGCGCCGGCTCGGTCGTGGGCTGCTCCGCACCACAATCGCTGCAAAACCTTGCCTTGCCGGTCAGTTCAAGTCCACATTTGAAGCAGTTCATGACTTTTCGATCCAGACCAAGGTGTTGAAAGATTCGTCGGACTTGGCGCTTGCCACAAGCCCTGCGGGCGGCTGAGGTCTGAACACCGATTTGCCGGCTCGCACCGCTAGCGTACGGTGGGGTTGGCATGCCTTGGCCAAGCCCGGGCCAGTGCAGCCTGCCCGCAGGCATTTGCGCATTGTCGCGCTGCCAGCGACTGCGGCCTGAGCATGGTGGCCGATCTGAGTGATCGGCCTTGTCCCACAATAGCGGCTTAGCCGCTTCGGCACACCCGTTGGCGACCGCTCACCCGTTCATGACAGCCCACAACACGATGATGACCAGCACCGAAAACAACAGTCCACCAGCGCCGGCCGCCTGGGCAGCGCTTGAGCGGCTTGGGACAAGGCATGCGCTGCCTTGTCCGGACGGTGAAGTGGTCTGGCGCCGCTTTGGCGCTGGGCCGCCGCTGCTGCTCTTGCACGGCGGGCACGGCAGTTGGCTGCATTGGGTTCGCAACATCGAGGCCTTGTCGCAGCAGCGCACGCTGTGGCTGCCCGACATGCCGGGCTTCGGCGAATCGTCAAACCTGGCCGGTCCGCCTCACGGCCCGAACCGTCTGGAGCGCCTGGTCGATGCCTTGCTCGCCGGGCTCGACACGCTGATCGGGCCGGGTGCGACCATCGATCTGGCCGCATTCTCGTTCGGCGCGCTGGTGGGTGCGGAACTCGCGCAGC
>JBILYN010000356.1:0-4889 GCA_044377715.1 Aquabacterium sp. | reverse complement strand
TGCGTTCGGAAGTACCCATCCAGCGCGGCGACGCCGCATGTAAATCGGGTTCGCTCGTGCTGCGCCCCCAGGACCTCAAGTCGAAAATCTCCGGTCACTTCGATTCACGAACGAGCCGCTTGTGCGCCTGAAGGGCTCGCCTCATCGCTGGCGCCAGCGGCGGCGGGTTCAACAAGGCCTCGGCAAAGCGCTGCTGATCGTCGACCGACAGGCGGATGATCTGCGCTTCCTCGATCGTCCGGTGAGCGTCTTTCAGGGCAGCGGCGACCAGAAAGTCACTGAGGCTGCGACCCTGGATTTCGGCGGCGCGGCGAACAACGGCCAGTGCATCCGGCGCAATGCGCGCTTCGACGCGTGCGGTTCGACTGGAGTCGGTGATGGGTAACATTGCGATGTCTCCTTCGGGAGAAATGTACGTTGGATCAACGTACATTGTCAATGAAGACGACAAGTTTTTTGCAATGAGTCGGCGTAATCCAGCCATCCAGAGTCGGCATATTCTGGCCAGTTGACGGGGCGCCGAAGTGCGTTTCGGAGCACTCAGTTGAAGGCTCGACCCATTGCGTCCGGTTCGAGCATGAAAGCTTGCGCCGCCGTGCTGCCGTGATTCGACCTCGAGGCGGCCGCGGGCCTGCTTTCGGATGTGGCGTGTGGTGGCGATACTCTTGTAGGCATCCTAAATATTTCGATCGTAAGTCATTGCTATATATGAATATGTGAATCCCACCATCTTCGCCATCTCTCCTATGAGACTGCGCTGATCTTTCAGCCTACCCATATTCAACCTCCCGAAGATTTCGCGCTTGGGTGAGGCCGGGGAAAGTGCGTGATCCGGCCGATGAAATGGTGCTGGAAGCCGCAGTGAATGCACGAGTGCACGCGATTGTGACCTACAACCTGCGGGATTTTCATCCGGCAAGGTTTTTCGGTATTCCCGTGTTCAATCCAGAGCAGGCTTTCAGGCAACTGAATTTATTCGTTCAAAGGAGTTCCCCGCCATGAGCAGTTATGCCCTGCGCCTGCCCGAATCTCTCAAGAAGGCGGCCAAGCGGATTGCCGCTGCCGATGACACCACCATGAACCAGTTCTTCGTGGTGGCCATCGCGGAAAAGATCAGTGCCATGGAGACCGCGGACTTTTTCCAGACACGGGCTGCGCTGGGCAACCCGCAAGCCGCGCAATCCGCCTGGGACAATGTCGGCGCCAGCGCGGCCTTGCCGGAAGACCAATGGGCCCAAATCGAAGACGATCCGTCGCGATGATCCCGGCTTGGGGGACTTGTTGGGAGGTGCTCGGGGCTGACCGTGGTGGCGCGGCGATGGACCGACCGTTCCTAGACTGACTGATCTTGCCCCCGAAAAACGTATCCCTTGCTGAGTGAATCAATTCGAGCAAGGAGAACGGAAGTGACGAAGAGGTGCTGAGCCTGGATCAGAATGCGAAGTATGGCCCTCATCCCAAAGTCGATGGGCGGGTTCATGAGTCCGCGCAAGATCATCGGCAAGGACTTCTAGGTGCGCCTCGCCGGTCGTTTGCGAGCAGCCTGCGCTGTCAGGTCAGGCGATAGAGCTTGGCAGCGTTGCCGCAGATCAGCTTGCGGCGGGTTGCTGGTGCCACGTCGTTGAGGTCGCGCTTGATGAAGTCGAGCGAGTCGGGCCAGATGCCGTCAGGATGCGGATAGTCGGAACCCCACATCACGTTGTCCTCGCCCAGTTCCTTCAGCAGTTTGATGCCGACCAGGTCGGTCTGGTAGGTCGCATAGCACTGGCGGTGCCAGTACTCGCTGGGTTTCATCTTGAGGTCGAGGTCCTTGAACTGGTCTTCCCATTCCATGTCCATGTGCTCGAGCACATAGGGAATCCAGCCCAGACCAGCCTCGCCGATCACCACCTTGAGGTCGGGATAGCGCTCCAGCGCACCGCTGTACAGGAGTTGGATCAGCATGTAACTCATGTGCATCTGAAAGCCCGTGATGTGCGTGGCAAAGGCGCGGCGCGCGACCTTGGGCGTCATCTTGGTGTAGTCAGGCGAGCGCCCGCCAATGGTGTGGAAGTGCACGGGCATCTTGGTTTCGTGCGCGATCTGCCACAGCGGCTCGTAGAACTCGTCGTACAGCGGGATCATGTCGGGACGATTGGCAACGTCGATGCCACGCACGCCGCGATCGGCCGCCCGTTTGACCTCGGCTACCGCTGCATTGATGTCGTGGCTGGGCACGTTGGCCAGGCCTATCAGGCGTTGCGGATCATGGCTACAGAAGTCGTGTAGCCAGTCGTTGTAGATTCTGAGCATCTCGCAGGCCGCGTCGCCGTCGTTCAGGCGGCCGCTCGACCCGAGCACGCCGTAAAGCACCTCGGCCTGGACGCCGTCGAGATCTTGATCCTTCAGCCGTAGCCTGGGATCGGTCAGTCTGCGGATACCCTTCTTGCCATCGTCGAAAAGGCCGGTCGAGGCCATGCGGTCCGATCGGTGAATCTCGCCAGGAACGTACTTGCGGCCCGCCGATCCCATGCCGTTGACCAGGCCGAACTGCGCGCCGTTCTTGCTGATCCAGCGCGGGCCATCGGGGCCGCTCTCGACGTAGGGCATGCGATCCTTGAACTTCGCCGAAGCGTTGGCGGTGAACAGGTCTGTCGGCAGCCAGATCAGATCGATGTGGCCATCGGCCGAAATCACGTCGTATTTCATCTTCTACGCTCCTGCTTCAATGGGTGTCGCTATGTCTATGCTGTGGGCAGCTTGGGCGCTTAGCGGAACTGGGTCCGGTAGCGGTCCCACTCGTCGGCGCCGGCGAGCTGAAAAGCCTGCTGCGGGGTGATGGCCGCCGTCGGCATTGGATGGCGGCCCTGCTGCTTCAGCTTGGCGAGCGCGATCTCGCAGGCGCCAAGCACCGAACGCGAGAGCAGGGCGGGCAGGATCGTGAGCTTGTAGCCAAGGCCCTCTACCTCGGACAGCGCCATGTCCGGCGTCTTGCCGCGCCACACCATGTTCAGCATGCAAGGCCCCTTGACCAGACGCGGCACCGCCTTGACCTCGTCGAGCGTCTGCGGCGCTTCGACGAAAGCCATGTCGGCCCCCGCGTCGATGGCGGCATTGGCGCGTCGGATCGCCTCGTCGAAGCCTAGCGATGCGCGCGAGTCGGTGCGCGCGATCACCATGAAGTTCGGGTCGGTCTTGGCGCTGACCGCCGCGCGGATCTTCGCGACATAGTCCTCGATCGGCACGATCGTCTTGTCTTCCAGGTGGCCGCACTTCTTGGGAAATCCCTGGTCCTCGATGTGCAGGCCGGCGACACCGCGGCGCTCATACTCGCGCACGGTGCGGATCACGTTGAGCTCGTTGCCGTAGCCGGTATCGGCGTCGGCGATCACCGGCAGCTTGACCGATGCGGCGATGCGGCCAGCGTTGTCCGCCATCTCGGTCATGGTGAGCAGTCCGTAGTCGGGATAGCCCATGCTTGCGGCGGTGCCGCCGCCGGTCATGTAGACGGCTGAGAAACCCGCCCGTTCGATTGATCGCGCGGTCAAGCAGTCATAGGCGCCGGGGGCCACGACCATGCCAGTCTTCATCGCGTCGCGAAAAGCCTTCGTCACACTCATCGGGTTGCTCCTGGCACTTGTGTATTCCATCTTGCGCAGTTATTCGGTGGCCTGCTTCGCGGGTGTCCGGAACTGCGTTCTGTAGCGGTCCCATTCGTCGGCACCGGCTCGCTGGAAGCCTTGTTGCGGTGTGATGTCGAGCTTGGGAGGGGGATGCCGGCCGCTGGCGCGCACCTCGGCAAGCATGCTGTCGCAAGCGCCCAGCGCCTCCTGGAGCAGCATGCCCGGCAGGATGGCGAACCTGTAGCCCATGCTCTCGGCGTCGAGTAGAGAGACATCAGGTGTCTTGCCGCGCCACACCATGTTCAGCATGCACGGCCCCTTGACCAGACGCGGCACCGCCTTGACCTCGTCGAGCGTCTGCGGCGCCTCGACGAAAGCCATGTCGGCCCCGGCCTCGATGGCGGCGTTGGCGCGTCGGATCGCTTCGTCGAAGCCTAGCGGCGCGCGTGCGTCGGTGCGCGCGACCACCAGAAAGTCCGGGTCGATCTTGGCGCTCACCGCCGCACGGATCTTGGCGATGTAATCCTCGAACGGCACGATCACCTTGTCGTCCAGATGGCCGCACTTCTTGGGAAAGCCCTGGTCCTCGATGTGCAGGCCGGCGACGCCGCGGCGTTCATACTCGCGCACGGTGCGGATGACGTTGAGCTCGTTGCCGAAGCCGGTATCGGCGTCGGCGATCACCGGCAGCTTGACCGATGCGGCGATGCGGCCAGCGTTCTCAGCCATCTCGGTCATGGTGAGCAGCCCGTAGTCAGGATAGCCAAGGTAGGAGGCGCTGCCGGCGCCGGTCATGTAGACGGCGAGGAAGCCTGCACGCTCAATGGCGCGGGAGGTCATGCAGTCGTAGGCGCCGGGAGCCACGACCATCCCCTTCTTCATCGCGTCGCGAAAAGCCGCTGCTGCGCTCATGGTCGATCTCCTGTGGTTCTGTCTCGTGGTGTCTCAAAGAGCTATTCGAGTTTCATGCCCAGTCTTTGGATCACCTCGCCCGACGCCTTGAGGTCGCGCTGGAATCGTTCGGTGAACTCGGCCGGCGTCTGCCCGCCGGGCAGTGCGCCATAGTCGGCCAGCTTGGCCTGGAACTCGGCTGTCGCGAGGACCCTTGCGATATCGGTCTGTATGGCTTTGACAACCGACGCAGGGGTGGCGGCCGGTGCGAACAATCCGTACCAGGAGTTCTCCTCCAGCCCGGAGAAGCCCTGCTCCTTGAAGGTCGCCACCTGCGGCAGGATGCCGATGCGTCGATCGCCCATGATGCCCAGCGACTTGAGCGCTCCACTCTTG
>JBILYN010000355.1:0-4907 GCA_044377715.1 Aquabacterium sp. | reverse complement strand
TGCCAAGGCCTTGGCGGTCTCGGCCGACAGCCGGTTGACCATGTCGCGCGGCACGCCTGCGGGTGCCAAGAACATCACCCAGGTCGAGGCCTCGAGCGCCGGCCCGCCCGCTTCGGCCAGCGTCGGCACCTCGGGCACGCTGGGCAGGCGTTTGGCCGAGAACATGCCCAGCGCCCGGATCTTGCCGCCGCGCACCAGTGGCATCAGCGCGCTGGGGGTGTCGACCAGGATTTGAATGCTGCCGCCCATCAGGTCTTGAACCGCTGGCGCGGTGCCTTTGTACGGCACATGCGTCATGTTGACGCCGGTCGTCTGCTTGAACAACTCGGTGGTCAGGTGCGCCGCTGCGCCTATGCCCGATGACCCGAACGACACCTTGTCGGGGTTGGCCTTGGCGTAGCTGACCAAGTCCTTGACATCCTTGGCGGCAAAAGCATTGTTGGCGGTCATGATCAGCGGGGCGATGCCCACCAGCGAGACCGGCGCGAAGCTCTTGACCGGGTCGTAAGGGATGCGCCCGGTGTACAGCGTGGCGTTGGCGGCATGGGCTGCAATCACCGTCAGGAAGGTGTAGCCATCGGGCGCCGATTTGGCTGCCATGTCGGCCCCGAGCAGCGAGTTCGCGCCCGGCTTGTTCTCGACCACGATGGCCCAACCGGTCTGCTCCTGCACCTTTTGCAACACCATGCGGGTGGCGTTGTCGGTGATGCCGCCAGGCGGGTACGGGACGATCCACTTGATCGGCTTGACCGGCCATTTCTGGGCTGGCGCCGTGGTGTTGCTCTGGGCTGATGCGCCGGCACACAGAACGGCGATGGCCATAGCGCTGGCGAAGTGGCGAAACATCATGACGGCATCCTGGTGGATTCGAGAGGGCACAAGCATAGTGCCGAACGCTGGCGGTGCAGCGCCAGCGCTGTTGACCGCCGACAGACCTGCGCCAGCCATCCGCAAGAAGTGCGGGTTTCCGCTCAGGCTCCAGCGGTGCGAGCCGTGGCATGATCCCGCCGGGCTTTCAGCCCTTCACAAGAACCACTACCGACGCAGACCAACATGCCCGGGACCGAGCTTGACGCAGGCCGGACCGTCAGTGTGATCAGACAGACCCATGTTGGACAACTTGAACCAGAAATGCGCTTAGTGATTCGACCCCAAAATCTGCTCTCAGACGGCACCGTTAGCGCTTGTGTCGGAGCCAGCGGCGATCGCTGGAAACCATCGATGCAAGCGCCTAACACTGCAAGCACACGGCCATCCTGGCTTGCGCTGGCCGCAAGGCTTGATCGGTCTGCGCCGACTGTTGGCCTGGACGTACGATGAGCGTGCGCCCAACGATGCCTCTGCGGGCCGACGCGCCGCAGCCGGTGGTTCTGCGTGGCACCTGGGCCTGTGTATCGGCCTGCGACGAGCTGTCAGCGCGCGACTCAAGTCCATCGGCCTGGGCCGATGGCAACGGAGGAATACATGATTGATTTTCTGCAGCAACTGTTCAGCGGGGTCGCGCTGGGCTGCGTGTACGGCCTGATCGCGCTGGGCTTCGTGCTGATCTACAAGGCCACCGAGGTGGTGAACTTCGCCCAGGGCGAGGTCATGATGATCGGGGCCTTCCTGTCCTACACCTTCATCGCGACCATGGGCCTGAACTACTGGTTAGGCTTTGCGATGTGCATCGTGTGCATGGCGATCATCGGCAGCCTGCTCGAGCGCCTGGTGGTGCGGCCGATCCTGGGCTACCCGCAGTTCTCGATCGTGATGGCCACGATCGGCCTGGGCCTGGTGTTGCGTGCGCTGGCCGGCATCATCTGGGGCACCGACGACCTGCGCATCGAAACACCGTTCACCGGCGGCGTCGTGAATGTGGGGCAGTTGGTGCTGTCCTTAGACAGCCTGTCGATCATCGCCGCCACGGCGGTTCTGTGCGCGGTCTTGTACGCGTTCTTCCGCTTCACCCGGCTGGGTATCGCGATGCAGGCCACCTCGCAGAACATGCTGGCTGCGTACTACATGGGCATTCCGGTCAAGCGAATGTTTTCGCTGATCTGGAGCTTGAGTGCGGCAGTGGCTTGCGCCGCTGGCGTGCTGCTGGCGCCGATCACGCTGATCCACGCCAACCTGGGTTTCCTGGGCATCAAGGCTTTCCCGGCGGCGGTGCTGGGCGGCTTCGGCAGCATCCCCGGCGCGGTGGCCGGTGGCATCGTGATCGGCATCGTGGAGTCGATGTCGGGCTTCTACTTGCCCGAGGGCTTCAAGGACGTGGCGGCTTACATCGTGGTGCTGGCGGTGCTGTTGTGGCGCCCGCAAGGCATGTTCGGCAGCAATGCCATCAAGAAGGTCTGAGGCCATGAGCGCGCACATTCGAACCAGCCATGCCCAGGCCGACCGGCTGTTCTTGAGCGGGCAAAGCAAGATCTGGTACGGCTTGCTGGGACTGGCAATGGTTGCCGCCCCGATGCTGCTGCCACCGTATTACTTGAGCCAGATCGTCTTCGTGTTGATTTACGCGATCGTCGGCGTTGCGATGAACGTGCTGTCCGGCCAAGCCGGGCAAGTCTCGATCGGCCATGCGGCTTTTCTCGCGATCGGCGCTTACTGCGCGGCGGTGGCCTCCAAGCACGGGGTGCCGTTGCCGGTGTACCTGCTGCTGGCCGGCGTGCTGACCGGGCTGATCGGCTACCTGGCGGGTTTGCCGGCGCTGCGCCTGCACGGCATCTATCTGGCGATCGCGACGCTGGCTTTTGCGTTCATCGTCGAGGAGATCCTCGCGCGCTGGGAATCGGTGACCCATGGCAACGAAGGTCTGATGCTGGCAAAGGCTCAACTCTTTGGCCGCCCGCTCAGCGACTCGGGCTTTTACTACCTGTGCCTGGGGGTCACCGTGCTGGTGGTGCTGGCGGCTTACAACCTGACCCGCTCACCCACTGGCCGCGCGTTCATGGCCATCCGCGACAGCGAGACCGCAGCGCGCAGCATGGGCATAGACACCGCGCACTTCAAGACCGCAGCGTTCGCGATGTCGGCAGGCATCACCGGCATTGCCGGTGTGCTCTACGCGCACAAGCTGTCGTTTCTCAGCCCCGAGATGTTCGGCATCCAGGTGTCGATCGACTTCGTGATGATCATCATCATCGGCGGCATGCTGAGCCTGCGCGGCGCGGTGTTCGGCGCGATCTTCATGATCATGGTCGATCCGCTGCTGATCTTTTTGAAGGACGCCCTGCCGCTGGCCAGCGCCGCGGCGATGACGAAATTCGGACTCGACGGGCCGGTGCCGCAGGCCTTGCAGGCCGGCTTGTTGCGGGTACTGAACGCGCCTGGGCTGAAGTCGCTGATCTTCGGGCTGATCATCATCCTGTTCATCGTGTTCGAGCCCATGGGTCTCGATGGTCGCTGGCAGCGCTTCAAGGCCTACCTGTCGCAGTTCCCCTTGTACCGGCCGGCCAGCGCCCGGGCGAGCCGGATGTTCCTGAAGTCGGAGCGCAGATGAGCTATTTCAAGGTCGAGCACCTGACGGTGCGCTTCGGTGGGCTGACCGCGGTCGACGATGTCAGCTTCGATGTCGACGAGGGTCAGGTGTTCTCGATCATCGGACCGAACGGTGCGGGCAAGACCACCTTGTTCAACCTGATCAGCCGGCTCTACCAGCCCACGACGGGACGCATTGAGTTCCGCGGCGAGGACGTCACGCGCTTGTCGGCGCAAGAGATCGCCGGCCGCGGCATCGCCCGCACATTTCAGAACATCGAGCTGTTCGAGAGCGCGTCCACGCTGCAGAACCTGCTGGTCGGGCGGCACCGCCACAGCACGACGCGAATCTGGCAGGACATCCTGCGCACCCCCAAAGCGCGAGCCGAAGAGATCGAGCACCGGCGCGCCGTGGAACTGGTGATCGATGTGCTGCGTCTGCAGCGCTACCGCGACCAGTCGATCGGCAGCTTGCCTTACGGCGTGCGCAAGGTGGTCGAGGTGGCTCGGGCACTGTGCGTGGGGCCCAGCCTGTTGTTGCTGGACGAGCCTTCGTCGGGCTTGAATGTGGAGGAGACCGACGCGATGGCCGAATGGATTCTGGAGATCAACCGCCGACTGAAGGTCACCGTGCTGATGGTCGAGCACGACATGTCCTTGGTCAATCGGGTGTCTGACCGTGTGCTGGCGCTCGATGCCGGCAAGATCATGGCGCTGGGCACGGCCGAGGAGGTTCAAAACCACCCCGACGTGATCGCCGCCTACCTCGGAACATGAGAGCAACGTGAGCGAAAAGCCCATCCTCCGCCTGGCCAACATCGAGAGCAGTTACGGGCCGATCACCGCGATCCGCGGTATCAGCCTCGATCTGATGGCAGGGCAAATCGTCGCCGTGCTGGGTGCCAACGGCGCCGGCAAGACCACCATCTTGAAGACCATCTCCGGCGTGATCGCGCCGCAGAAGGGCTCGATCGAATTCGAAGGTCGGCGCATCGAAGGCATGGAGCCCGATGCGGTGGTGCGGCTGGGCATCAGCCACGTACCCGAGGGGCGGGAGGTGTTCCCGTTCCTGTCGATACGCGACAACCTGCGCATGGGCGCCTACATCCGCCGCGACCAGCGCGAGATTGCGCAGGACATGGAGAAGGTGTTCGACTACTTCCCGGTGCTGCGTGAGCGCCAGGAACAGATCGCGGGCCAGCTCTCGGGCGGCCAGCAGCAGATGCTGGCCATCAGCCGCGCGCTGATGAGCCGGCCCAAGGTGCTGCTGCTCGATGAGCCGTCGCTGGGCTTGTCGCCGCTGCTGGTCAAGGAGATTTTTGCGATCATCCGACGCCTGAACGTCGAAGATGGCGTGACGATCCTGCTGGTTGAACAGAACGCGCGCATGGCGCTGGAGACCGCGAACTATGGCTATGTGCTTGAGGTGGGCCGGGTGGTGATGC
>JBILYN010000091.1:0-14461 GCA_044377715.1 Aquabacterium sp. | reverse complement strand
TCGACCCGGACGTATTGAGCCACGAATGCGAAAACGACGGCCCAAACTCTACCCTTGGCTGAAGGTGCCACGCGCCCAGGCTCGTCAACACGCAGAGACGCATGGTCATGCGCTCAGGCCAAAGTAAGTGCCATTCGCCTTAGAGCCTGTTCATCGTCCAACCAGGGAACAATGCGACCGCCATCGCCGCCACCAGGCACAACAGGCTGGCGCCCATCGCTAGGCTTCGGGTGCGACGGGCTGGCGCGACGGCCGCGTCCGGGCTCATGAACATCAGCTGGATCACCCGCAGGTAGAAATAGATCCCGAGGTAGCTGCCGACCAGGCCGAGCACCGCGTAAGTGGTGTGACCAGCGGCCATCACGTTGCGGAACACCATGAACTTGGCGATGAAGCCAGGGAAAGGTGGCAACCCGGCCAGCGACAACATCGCGATACCTATCATCAACGCCGCGAAGGGTGAGCGGTGGAACAAGCCCTTCAGCTTGTCCAGGCTGTCGCGCAGCGAGTCGTCAGCCGCCGCCGGCAATGCGGCGAAGGCCAGCAGGTTCATCAGCGCGTAGGCCAGCACGTAGAAGGTGACGGCCTGCAATCTGCCTTCCGCCGCGCCCAGCAAGGCGTAGAACAGGTAGCCTGCATGCGCGATCGAGCTGTAGGCGATCATGCGGCGCAGGCTGGGCTGCTTCATGGCGGCCAGGTTGCCCCAGACAATAGAGGCCAGCGGCAAGACCGCCAGCAATTCCAGCATCGGCGATGCCAGCACCGCTTGACCGAACAGCCGCACGGCGGTCAGCAGCACCGCAGCCTTGACGATCGTCGCCATGTAGGCCGTCACCGGCACGCTGGCACCTTCGTAGGCATCGGGTGCCCAAGCATGGAAAGGCACGATCGCTGCTTTCAGGAAGAATGCGAGGATCACCAGCACGACGGCCGCGCGCGCCATGTTGTCGGGTGCTGCCAACGCCTTCGAGAACGCTGATAGTTCAAGCGATCCGGTGGCGCCGTACAGCAGTGACGCTCCCATCAATAACATGGCCGAGGCCACCCCCCCCAGCACCAGGTACTTGAGCGCGGCTTCGGCGCTTTGCGGCCGGCGGTAGGCCAGCAACACCAGTACGTAGACAGGCAAGGACATGATCTCCAGCCCGAGGAACAGTGTCAGGAAACTGTCGGCCGACTGCATCAGGCAGGCGCCGTAGAGCGACGACAGCAACAGGATAGGGAACTCGCCATCCGAAAAATCGTCGCGCGACATCAGCAGCACCGGCAGCGCCAGCGCCAAGACCATCGCCTTGGCCAGCAGCGTTGCCGGGTCAACCGAGAACTGGCCAGCGAACGGCGCCGCTGAATAGCCCGACAACGCCAAGTTGCCAGCGGCAATCACCGCTGCACCGACGCAGGCCAGCGCCACTGGCAGCGCGGCACGCTGCCAGTGGCCGGCGATCTCGATGGCGATCAACAGCACGATGCCCAGCAGCAGCAGATGCTCGGGCATCATCGCGGTCAGCACGGCATGGCTGATCATTTCGTTCCCCCGGCAAGGCGCGAGGTGGTCACGAGTTGTTGGTAGGCCTTGGCCGCCAGTTCAGTCTTGCGCATGGGTTCATCCGGGAACAGGCCGAGGGCGAAAACAGCGACGACGATCAGCGCGAGGATGCTCTTCTCGCGCCCGTTCAGATCGGTGATGGGGTGACCTTGCTGCTGGGGCAGCTTGGCCGCGCCGTAAAGGAAACCAAGTGCGAAGCGCAGCATGTACAGCGCGCCCAGCACCACGCCGGTGACCGAGACCACCGCCAGCACCAGCGGCAAGTTGTTGCCCGCCTGGTAGAGCGGCCAGGCGGCCTTGAAGGCGCCCAGCAGCACCAGAAATTCACCGGTGAAGCCGCTGGTGGTGGGCAAGCCCACCGACGCCAGCGTGAGGATCATAAAGAACACCGAGTAGACCGGCAGCAGCTTGGCCAGTCCACCGTAGTCCGCCAGTTGGCGGGTGTGGCAGCGCTCGTAGATCATGCCGACCATCAGGAACAGGCCGCCGGCCACCAGGCCATGGCTGACCATCTGGATCACCGCGCCCTGGATGCCGATCAGGTCCAGACTCAGCAGTCCCAGCATCACATAGCCCAGGTGACTGATCGATGAGTAGGCGATGATTTTCTTGATGTCGTCCTGCACCAGTGCGAGGCAGGCGCCGTAGACGATGCTGACCACCGCCAGCGTCATCAACAGCGGCGTGAACTGCGCCGTGGCATCGGGAAACAAGGGGAAACCGAGCTTCATGAAACCGTAGGTGCCCATCTTCAGCATCACGCCGGCCAGGATTACCGAGCCTGCGGTAGGCGCTTCGACGTGGGCATCGGGCAGCCAGGTGTGCAGCGGAAACATCGGCACCTTGATCGCAAAGCTCAGCGCGAAGGCCGCGAACAGCCAGGCTTGCACTTGCGCCGGCAGCCTGGCCTGTACCAGGTCTGCGATCGCGAACGAGACCACGCCGGTGCTGGACTGCAGCGAGTAGACGAGGTAGATCAACGCGCCCAACATCAAGATGCTGCCGAAGGCCGTGTAGAGCACGAACTTGATCGTCGCGTAGATGCGCCGCTCACCGCCCCAGATGCCGATCAGCAGGAACATCGGGATCAGCATCGTCTCCCAGAAGACGTAGAACAGGAAAAGGTCTTGGGCGACAAAGGTGCCCATCATCGCAAACTGCACCAGGAAGACCATCGCGTAGAAAAGCTTGACGTCCTTGGTGATCGCGGAGAACGCCCCGGCCACGACCAGCGGGCCGAGGAAAGCCGTCAGCATCACCAGCAGCACGTTGACGCCGTCCAGGCCGATCTGGTAACTCACGCCCCAGCGCTCTATCCAGGGCAATCGGGTTTCGAACTGCAGGCCGGCCACGCTGCTGTCGAAGCGGGCGTAGAGCCAGGCGGTGAGCGCCAGTTGCACGATCATCACGCCCAGCGTGAGCCGGCGCGTGAAGTCGTGGTTGCCTGCAGGCGAGGCGATCAACAGACCCACACCGACCAGCGGCAACCACAACACCAGGTTGAGGGCGAACTTGAGGAATTCAGCGTCAAACATGGCGCCAACTCCAGAGCACCGCGCCGACGATGCCGCTCAGCACGAACAAGGCATACCACTGCAAGCTGCCGGTCTGCAAACGGCCCAGCAAGCCACCGCTGAAGCGTCCGATCGCCGCCATCCCGTTGAGTGTGCCGTCGAGCAGGATGCGGTCGCCCAGCCTCAGGAAGACCCGGTCGGAGATCCAGACCAGCGGCTGGTTGATCACCCGCTCGTACAACTCGTCGATGAAGTACTTGCCAGACAGCCAACGGTGCAGGCCGGCAAAGGATTGCTGAAGGCGGTCGACGCGGCCGGACGTGCCGCCGTACAACAACCAAGCCAGGCCGAGGCCGGCGGCAGCCAGCACGACCGACAACACCAGCAGCGGCGTCTCGAAGTGGTGCAGCGATTCGTGCACGGCGGGCAAGGGCAATTGAGGCTCCAGGAAATGCGGTATCGCGATGAACCCGCCGAGTGCCGACAGCAGCGCCAGCAGCATCAGCACGCCGGTCATCGACAACGGGGATTCGTGGACATGGTGTTCGACCTCCGAGGTCATCCGCGACGCGCCGAGGAAGGTCAACCACAGCAGGCGGAACATGTAGAAGGCCGTCATCAGCGCCGTGGCTGCGGCGATACCCCACAGCAGCGGTGACCCGCCCCGCGTGCTGGCGAAGGCGTACCACAGGATTTCGTCCTTCGAGAAGAACCCGGCCAGCGGCGGGATGCCGGCGATCGCTGCCGTGGCCACGGCGAAGGTGATGAAGGTGACCGGGATCTTTCGCGCCAAGCCGCCCATCTTGCGCACGTCCTGCTCGCCGCCCAGCGCGTGGATCACGCTGCCCGCGCCGAGGAACAGACAGGCCTTGAAGAAGGCGTGGGTGACGACGTGGAAGATCGCCACGCCGTAGGCACCAACGCCCAGCGCCAGGAACATGAAGCCCAGTTGCGAGACGGTGGAGTAAGCCAGCACCTTCTTGATGTCGGTCTGCACCAGCGCCACGGTGGCGGCAAAAAATGCGGTGGCCACGCCGATGGCCGCGATCACCATCGAGGCCTCGGGTGCCAGCAGGTAGACGCCAGACATGCGCGCGACCAGGTAGACCCCGGCCGTCACCATGGTGGCGGCGTGGATCAGCGCCGAGACCGGTGTCGGGCCGGCCATCGCGTCGGGCAGCCAGACATGCAACGGAATCTGCGCCGACTTGCCGGTGGCGCCGACGAACAGCAGGATGCCCACCAGGCTGGCCGACACCAGCGTTGCCGCGTTGCCGTGGCTGAACGCGGTGTTGATGCGGTCCATGTCCAAGGTACCCAGCGCCTGATAGAGCACGAACATGCCAAGCAGGAAACCCGCGTCGCCGATGCGGTTGGTGATGAAGGCCTTCTTGCCCGCGCGGGCGTTGGCCAGGTCATCAAACCAGAAGCCAATCAGCAGGTAGGAGGCCAAGCCGACGCCTTCCCAGCCGACGAACAACACCAGCAGCGAGCGACCCAGCACCAGCAGCAGCATGAAGAACAAGAACAGGTTGAGGTAGGCGAAGAAGCGGCCGAAGCTCTTGTCGTGCGCCATGTAGCCGACCGAGTAGATATGGATCACCGACCCGACGCCGGTGACGACCAGCGCCATCACCGCGGTCAGGCGGTCGAAGTAGAAGGCGATCTCAAAATGGTTGCCGCCAATCGAGGCCCAGCGGTAGGCGGTCTCGACCATCGGCGCGTAGCCGCCGGCCTTCAGGTCGAGCAGAGACTTGACCACCAGCGCGAAGGACAGCAGCGGCAGGCCGCAGCCGACCAAGGTGACGAAGCGCTTGCCGACGCGGGGGCCGCCCTGACCCTCGCCAAGGCGGGTGGCGAGCACGCCGTTTAGCAAGAAGCCGAGCAGCGGGAGCAGGACGATGGTGGTGAGCATGGAGGACATCGAAGGTCAGCCCTTCAGGTCGCTGTAGGCGTCGATGTTCAGCGTGCGCTTGTCGCGGACCAGCAGCAGCACGATGGGGATGGCCAGGGCAATTTCAGCCGTGGCCACGACGAAAATCAGGAAGACCAGCACCGCACCGGCGGTGGTGGCGGTCTGCTGGGCGAAGGTCACCAGGCTCAAGTTGACGCCGTTGAGCATCAACTCCATGCACATCAGCATCACCAACACGTTGCGCCGGACGATCACGCCGAGCAGGCCGATAGCAAACAACGCCACCGACAGGCCTAACAAGAACTGTGTTCTATCCATGGTGTGCTCTCCGGCTGACCTTGATGACGGCCAGCGCCGCCGCCACCGCCGCGACCAGTAGCACCGAGGTGAGCTCGAAATGCAGCCAGTACTGGTTGAGGAAGATGGCCGAGAAGCTCGCGATGCCGTAGCCCTGATCGCCGATCGTGCCGATGGGCGAGGGCAGGGCACGCCAAATGCTGATGACAATCACGCCCAGCAGCAAGGCGAAGCCGATCAATCCCGGCCACAGCAGGCTGGAAAAACGCGGACCAGTGGCCTCGCGCACATCGAGCAACATGATCACGAAGACCATGAAGACCATCACAGCACCGACATAGATCAGTACCTGGAAGGCGGCGATGAAGTGCACGCCGAGCAGCCCGTAGACCACGCCCAGGCAGGCCATGGTGGTGATCAGCGCCATCGCCACCCGCATCGGCTGCCTGGCTGCAATCATCCAAATTGCGCCCGACAACGCACCGACGCCGAACGCCAGCAGCAGCAAGGTGTCTAGGCTGCGGAGCAGTGGCTCGATCATGGTGCTGCCTCGGGCTTCTGGGTGCTGCTTGCCGAACTTGGATTGGCCGCAGAGGGGTAGGGCTTGGCGACATCGCTCTGCGGTTGCCAGGTCAGCATCTCGTCCATCGTCAGCCACATCTGGTGCCTGTCCTCGGCCGGCAGACCCGGTGTTTCCTTGGCCATGCGGATGGCATCCTCCGGGCAGGCTTCGACGCACAGGCCGCAGAACACGCAACGCGAGTAGTCGATCTCGAAGCGCACCGGAAATTTCGGGTGCGCGATGTCGCTGGGGTCGAAGCCAGCCTCGATCTCGATCACCTTGGCCGGGCAGACGGTGGCGCACATGTTGCAGGCGATGCACTGCGGCTTGCCGTCTGGGCGCTGCGTCAGCACATGCTTGCCGCGGTTGGCCGGCGCGTAGTCGAAGCGGGTTTCCTCTGGGTAGAAAGTGGTCAAAGCCCCCTTCTTGCCGGTCATCCAGCGCCCCATGTTGCGCAGGAAGACACGGCTGGTGATCGCCAAGCCGCGCAGAATTTCGGGCAGGTAGGCCAGCTCCCACCAGGACATCGTGGGCTCGTTCCAGTACACCTTGCGCACGTGGGGCTTGCTCTTGTAGTTTGACTTGGCAGGAGCAGTCACAGCGGCGCCCCTTGGTGAGACCACACCAACACAGCGGTGAGGCAGAGGTTGGCCAGTGCCAGCGGCAGCATGAACTTCCAGGCGAAACGCAGCACCTGGTCATAGCGGAATCGGGGCAGTGTCCAGCGCACCAGGATCTGAAAGCTGCACACCACCATCACCTTGACCAGGAAGACCACCAGTTGGGTGATGACCACCGCGCCGTGGCTCATCGCCAATTGGTAGCCGCCTGGCAGCGTGAGGCCGGCGTCGTTCATGTAGGGCAGGTTGTAGCCGCCCAGGAACATCGTCGTGAACAGTGCGCCAATGATCGCGATCTCGATGAACTCGGCGAACATGAACAAGCCCATCTTCATCGAGGTGTATTCGGTGTAGTAACCGGCGATCAGTTCCGACTCGGCCTCGGGCAGATCGAAGGGGATGCGCTTGTTCTCAGCGATGGCCGCCGTCATGAACAGCACCGCGGCGAAGGGCTGGTAGACCAGCCCCCAGGCCGGCAGGAAACCCAGCACCGTGCCCGACTGTTGGCGCACCATCGCATCCAGGTCGATAGTGCCGTAGACTAGGATCAGGCCGAGCACCGTCAGGCCCATCACCAGTTCGTACGAGATCATCTGCGAGCCGGCGCGCAAGCCCCCGAGCAGCGAGAACTTGTTGTCCGACGACCAACCCGCCAGCATCGTGCCGATGATGGTCAGGCCGCTGAAAGCGAACACGACCAGCAAACCGGCGTCCAGGCGCGCGATCTGCATAGCGTAGGTGCGGCCGCCAAACCAGTCGGCCAGTGCCGGGAAGAGCCGGCCCGGGTCGACCATGCCGCCGAAGGGCACCACCGCGAACACCAGCAACACGGGGGTGAAGACGACCCAGGGCGCGACCGTGTAGGCCAGCCAGTCATGGGTACGCGGCGTGAAGTCTTCCTTCATCAGCATCTTGATGCCGTCGGCGATGCCGTGGAACAGGCCCATCCAGACCAGCTTGATCTGGGTGTACGGGATGCGGATGTAGGCCCGGTTGGCGCCCAGGCGATCCGACATCACCGCCGCCTGCTTGCGCTCGACCCAGGTCAGGACCGTGCCGAAGGTGATCAGCATGCCCAGCGCGTAGACGATGAAGACCAGCGAGACGCTGAGGTCCTGGGTCATGACGACACCCTCGGGGCCAGTACGGCCACAGGCGCCAGCTCGGCGAACAAGGCCTGCGCATCCACCACCCCAGGCTTGCAGGTGAAACAGGCCTCGAAGCCGGTCACGGTGCCCTGGAAGTTGGTGTAGTGCCCGATGCGCTCGGTCTGGATGCTGATCGGCAGGAACACATCGGCGTGGCCGTTCTCAGGCTGCAAATAGCTGTTGAGGTAGATGATCTTGGCCTTGGGCGGCAACTCGGCGAAGCTGAAGCCCTCTCCCCACACCAGTACCAGATCGGTGTCGGGCGGGAAGGCGTCGGCCGCAGTCTCAGGCAGCGCCGGGAACAGCGCGATTGCCGCCGCGCGGTTCGGGTTCTTGTCGGGCTGGATCAACACATCGTCGGCCAGCACCTCGCCCGCCATCGGCAGCCAGTCGGTTTTGACATGGCAGGCGAAGCGCTGGCCCAGCGCGGCGTTGAAGGCGTTCAGCTCTTCGTTCGAGCCCCAACTCGACACCAGCGCGACCGGTTGCCGTGCTGCAGCAATCAAGGCGCGCGCCAGGGCGATGGCCGCCTGCAACTCGACCGGTCGGCCTTTCATCATTGCGTGGTCAGCGCGGGCGCGTTCGAAGATCTGTGCCAAGTCGCGCCCCTTGTTGCAGATCCACGGGCCATTGACTGCGGGGTTCTCCAGCGGGGTGACCCGGTCAATGCGGGCGTTCTGGACGGCGTCCAGATTTTTCAGCTTCCACTCGCTCTTGCGGTGCCAGAGATTGATGCTGCAGCCTCGCGCGCAACCCGGGCAAACCGATGGTGTGGGTTTCAAGTACCAGACCCGGGCCTTGTGCAGGAACTGGCGCGACAGCAATGCGCCCACCGGGCAGAGGTCAATCACGTTGTCGGAATACGGATCGAACTCGAAGGCGCCGTCTTCTACCGCCCGGATCAGCGAATGGTCACCGCGGCTCTGGACGCCCAACGCGTTGGTCTTGGAGATCTCGCGCGTGAAGCGGACGCAGCGCGTGCACAGGATGCAGCGTTCGTTGTCGAGCACGATGCGCTCGGACAGCGGAAAGAACTTGGTCGCGGTGACCTTGACGTCGCGTGACACCGAGGGCTCGCCGTTGTACTCGTAGTGGTAGTCCTGCAGCGTGCATTCGCCGGCTTTGTCACAGATGCCGCAGTCGACCGGATGGTTCAGCGTGATGAACTGCAGCGTCTCCTTGCGGCGCAGCTTGACCTTGTCGGAATCGGTCAGCACCCGCATGCCGCGGGTAACCGGCATGTTGCAGGCGATGTCTAGCCAGCCGCTACCGCCGCCCGGGCTGTCACTTTCAACCTCGACTGTGCAGATGCGGCAGTTGCCCGGCACCGAGAGGTGGGTGTGCCAGCAGAAATAGGGGATGAAGAAGCCGTTGGCCTTGGCCGCCTGCATCACGGTCTGGTGGTCCTCGGCCTGGACCGGCTGGCCATTGATGAAGAACTCAAGCATGTTCAGTCACTCCGCCTGCCACTTCAATCCGCCCTTCGAAGCGCGAGCGCTTGTTCGTGATCCAGAACTCGAATTCGTCCTGATACTTGGCCAGGATGCCCAGCGTGGCGTAGCCTGCCGCGTCGCCCATGCCGCAAATCGTCGTGCCGTCGTTGGCCTTGGAGATGCGGATCAGCTGATCGATGTCGCCCATTCGGCCATCGCCGGCGACGATGCGGTTGATGATGCGGTGCATCCAGCCCATGCCCTCGCGGCATGGCGTGCATTGGCCGCAACTCTCATGGTGGTAGAAACGCAGCAGGATCTGCAGCAACCGCACCATGCAACTGCCTTCGCCGATCACCACCATGCCGCCCGAGCCCACCCCCGACCCGGCCGCCGACAGGCTGACGTGGTCGTAGGTAACCGTCTCGATCTCGGCTGCGGTCAACACCTTGGTCGAGATGCCGCCGGGCACGATGCACTTGATCTTGCTGCCGCCCAAGCCGCCGCCGCATTCCTCGTAGATGAACTTCGCCAGTGGGGTGCCGTATTCGACCTCGTAGACGCCGGGACGCTCGATATGGCCCGAGATCGACACCAACTGGGTGCCCGGGCTCTTGGCCGTGCCGACCTTGCGGAAAGCCTCGGCGCCATGCGCCACGATGCCGGCGACGTTGGCCAAGGTCTCGACGTTGTTGATGACGGTGGGCTTCTGGTACAGGCCGCGCACCGTCAAGCGGGGCGGGCGGTTGCGCGGGTAGCCTTTCTTGCCCTCGATCGAGGTGATCAGCGCCGAAGCTTCGCCGCACACGTAGGATCCGGCGCCTCGGTAGATCACGATGTCGCAACAGAAGTCGGTGCCCATGATTCGTTCGCCAAACAATCCGGCGGCGTAGGCTTCCTCGACTGCAGCAGCCAGGCGCCGGTACGGCAGGTCGAACTCGCCGCGGATGTAGACGAAGGCATGGCGAACCTGCAACGCGTAGGCGGCGATCAGCATCGACTCGAGCAGCAGATGCGGTGCGTTCTCCAGGATCCAGCGGTCCTTGAAGGTGCCTGGCTCACCTTCGTCGGCGTTGGCGCACAGGTAATGCGGTTGCTCGTCGTTGAGCTTGATGACGCCCCATTTGCGGCCGGCGGGAAAGGCCGCGCCGCCGTGGCCCAAGATGCCCGATGCCGCCACTTCCTGGGTGACCTCTTCGGGGCGCATCGTACGCAGCACCTTGTCTAGCGTGGTGTATCCGCCGCGGGCCCGCACATCAGCCAGCAGGTGCGAGGTGGCGGTGACCGGGAAGGTCATGATCAGTTTGGTGCCCGTCATTTCGGCAAGCCCTCGATCAGTGCATCGAGCCGCGCCGGGCTCATGTTCTCGTGGTAGGCCTCGTTGAGCATCACCACCGGCGCGGTGCCGCAGGAGCCCAGGCACTCGACGGTGGACAGCGTGAAGCGACCGTCGGCCGTGGTCTGACCGGGCGCTATCCCCAGCTTTCGACTGAGATGGCCTATCACCCCCTCGGCGCCGCGCATCGAGCACGACAGGTTTCGGCAGGCCTGCAGGTGCCACTGGCCGATAGGCCCGCGCCGGAACTGGGTGTAGTGCGACAGCACCTCCTCGATCTGGATGCGCGGCACGCCGATGTAGTCGGTCAGCTCGGCGATGTCGCTGTCGGCGACGAAGCCCCGGTCTTGCTGGATCCGGTGCAGGCAGGGCAGCACCAGCGACGACTCGCTGCCCGGCGGGTAACGCCGCCGCATCAGGTCGAACTCAGCGATCAAATGCTTCATCGGTCGCACTCCCCGCCGATCATGTTGACCGAACCGAAGGTGGGCACGATGTCGGCCAGTTGACCGCCGTCGAGCATGCGGTGCACGCCGCCCATGTGCACGAAACTGGGCGACCTGACATGGACCTTGTAGGGTGTGCCCAGCCCTGTGCTGACCATGTAGAAACCCAGTTCGCCGTTGGGCGCCTCGTGCGCACAATAGACCTCGCCAGCCGGCACCCTGGGTCCGTCGATCACCAGCTTGAAATGGTTGATCAAGGACTCGATCTCCGAGTACACCAGCGCCTTGTCGGGAAAGCTGCAGCGGCGGTCGTCGACGTTGATTGGCCCCATCATTGAGGGTGACTGCAACATGTCCGCCAACTGGCGCATCATGTGTACTGACTCGTCCATTTCGCGCATGCGTACGAAGTAACGGTCGTAGTTGTCGCCCTTGATGCCCACTGGCACCTCGAAGTCGAGCTCGGCGTAGGCCAGATAAGGAGTGTCTTTGCGCAGGTCGCGCGCCACGCCGGTGGAGCGCAGCAGCACACCGGTGTAGCCGTAGCTCAGCGCGTCTGCGGTGCTGATCACACCGACGTCGCGCATCCGGTCGATGAAGATGCGGTTGCGGTCGACCAGGCCGTGCACTCGGCCGACAAATTCCTCGTACTGGACCAAAATCTCTTCCAGCCGCTTCAGCCAACCGTCGGGCAGGTCTCGTGCCAGGCCGCCGATGCGGCCATAGCTGTACGTGACGCGTGCTCCGGTCAACGCGGCGAGGTGCTCGTACATGAAGTCGCGCACCATCACCAGGTACAGGAACGCGGTCATCGCACCGAGCTCCATCAGCCCGGCCGCCAGGCAGGTCAGGTGGTCGACCAGGCGCGAGTACTCGCTCAACAGGGTGCGCAGGTAGCGGCAGCGCGGCGTGATCTGCACGCCCATCAACTGCTCGACCCCATCGCAGTAGGCGAAGTCGTTGATCAGCGCCGAGACATAGTTCAATCGATCCACGTACGGGATCAGGTTGTGCCAGGTGTGGTCCTCGCACTCCTTCTCGAAACCGCGGTGCAGGTAGCCGCAATGGATGTCGGTTCGCAGTACGCGTTCGCCGTCCAACTCGGCAATGATCTGCACCGTGCCGTGGGTGGCCGGGTGCGATGGGCCGATGTTGACGAAGACCGAGTCGGGACGCTGGTTGCCCTCGAAGATCGAGCGCACGGGGTTGGGGAAAGGATTCGCCAAGGCAGTCTCGTCAGTTGCGGTAGGGCACGAGCGGTTGCTCCTGCTGCTTGGGATAGTCCTTGCGCAGCGGATGACCGACAAAGCCCTCGTAGAGCAGGATGGGACGCAGATCGGCATTGCCCTGGAAGACGATGCCGTACATGTCGTGGCATTCGCGCTCCATGAAGCCGGCCGAGCCGTAAAGCGACACCAGCGAGTCCACCCGCGGGTCGACCTCGGTAACACGGGTCTTCAGCCGCACCCGCACCTTGTGAACGGTGGAGTAGAAGTGGTAGACGACTTCGAAGCGCAGCGCTTGCCCAGGCCAGTCCACCGCAGTGACGTCGAGAAAAATATCGAAGTTGAATTCGCGTTGCAGCCGCTGCACCGTGGGCAGCAACTCTGCGGGCTCGAGCAGAAACACCAGCACGCCATGCGAGAGTTGTGCAGTGCCCGCCGCCGGCACCAGATGCCTGGCCAGCGTCTCGAAACAAGAAGGCGCTGTCATCAGAAGGTCCGCGTCAGGATGGGGTGGCTGGAACGGGCGATCTTTTCCTGCAACTGCATGATCCCGTCGATCACCATTTCCGGGCGCGGCGGACAGCCGGGGATGTAGACATCGACAGGGATGATCCTGTCGATGCCGGGTAGCGCCGCGTAGTTTTGGTAAAAGCCGCCGCTGGTGGCACAAACCCCGAAGGCCATCACCCATTTGGGCTCGCACATCTGTTCGTAGACTTTCAGCAGCACGGGCGCCTGTTTGTGGGTGATCGTGCCCACGACCATCAACATGTCGGCCTGGCGCGGCGAGAAGCGCGGCAACGCAGCACCGAAGCGGTCGGTGTCGTAAGGAGAGGCGCTGACCGACATGAACTCCATCGCGCAGCAGGCTGTGACGAAGGGGTAGGGGAAGAGCGAGAACTTGCGGGCCCAGCCGATCAACTCGTCCTTGCGCGTGGTCAGGAATTCAAATGCGCCGTCCTTGGCGTCGTCAGTGCGCGGGCCTGCCGGCACGATGGGAATGGTGCGTGCGTACATAGCTTACTCCGTCACGGCCTCGATCAGCCGCGCCTTGTAGACGTACAGCAGGATCAGCACCAGTAGGAAGACAAAGAGGAAGAAGGTCACCAGCATGAAGCTGGTCAGCGGTTGCGCAGCCAGCGCCCAGATGAAGAGAAACACGGTCTCGAGATCGAAAAGGATGAAGATGATCGCCACCGCGTAGTACTTGATCGGCACTGCCTTGACGTTCAAGGTGCTGATGGGGGTGGCGCCGCACTCAAAGGGCTCCATCTTGATGGCCGAGGCCATCGGCTTAGGACCAAATAGAGCGTTCATTGCAAGAGTTACTGCAACAAACCCTAGAACAGCCAGAAGGTAGAGGATGAAGACGATGTATGGATTCATTGCGTGCCTCTCGTACGCCCTTCAGTCGTTCGCTTGGTACCCGGCTAAAAGCAGCAGTGGATTGGCGACCAAGTCATTCAGTGCGTGAGTGGATGGGTAGAGCCACTCATGCACTGAGATCCATGCCAAGAAATAAAAAACGCCTTGCCACGATGTTAGGTTTCATCGTTATATTTCTGATCGTCATGCTGTTCTATCGTCTCTGACAATTAGAAAACCCATTGAACTGAGACTAACGTTTACACCAGGATTTGACTTGAGCCATATCAACCAGCATCCGACGTGATCCGAAAAACAGAACGCCAAAAATGTGAGCCAGTACCTGTGATGTCTTTAGCGGAGCTGAGGTCTTGGCTCCAGCGAAAATAGCGCGACTCACAGCACTTTTCACCGGCACAGACGTGAAGTTTTCTTGGTTGAAAGTGGCTTCAGTCAGGCACCACTCTTGCCTTGTTCATCACCGAACGAGCCAAGGTCCGCGACTATTGATGACCTCCAGATAGGCGACGGATCGGTGGCGAGACCTGGCAACGCCGCACCGATTTTCATGATCCCTTCGAAGCCCTGTCACTCGAAACTCGGTGGACGGGTCGACCAAGACTGAATCACCGGTGTCTTAAAAAATCCGAAGAGAGTTGCGACGGGAGTGCCAACGACTCCCTTCTGCAGTCGGCCTAAAACCGGTATCGCATTGAAAATCGCACCACATTCTGGTGTTGGCGTGGCGATGGGTTGCCGAACGCGAGCAGGTCATAGACTGCATTGGGTTGGACCCCATCGACGTGCCAGTCCTGTTGGGTGTACGACTCGTACCCGTAGCTGCCATCCAGCGTCAGCTTGTCGCTCAGCCGGTAATTGGCATTCAGCTTGATGACATCGCGCGAAGTTTTTTGGGTCGGGAGCGGTGGCTCACCAACACCGGTCTGGACCGATAGGTCGCTCCGTGATCGAGACAGCCAAAGGTCGGCACCGAGTTCCAGCTTGCCGGGGATGGCCGCGTGCCTGAGTCCGAAGCCAAGAACCCCGAATTCG
>JBILYN010000354.1:0-4922 GCA_044377715.1 Aquabacterium sp. | reverse complement strand
CCAACAGTTCGAACTGCCCCTGCGGTGGCCTCACCACCACAGGCCAAAGCAAGGGCAAGGCCAGCGGCAACGCGAGCCAACGCAAGGCCATGGGCAGTTGCAGCACTGCCAGCAACGCGCCGACCAAGCCGCAGGCCAAGGCCCATGCCGGCGCTGCCGCCGCGCTGTAGACCGCCCAGGGGAAGCTGGCCAACCAGCCCAGACCCCAAACCAAGGCCTGCACCAACGCGGCGGCCAGCAGCCAAGCACCCGGCAGCAGCACGCCGAACAGAGCCAGCGGCGTGATCAGCAGCGTGACCAGCGGTATCGCCACCAGATTGGCAGCAAAACCGACCACGCTGAGCTGCTGGAAAAACACCAAGGACAGCGGTGCCAGCCCCAGCGTGGCCACCACTTGGCCGCGCAGATGATCACGCAGATGGCCAACGCTGCGGCCGAGCAAGCGTTGATGCCAGGCGCCCAACACCGGCACCCCAATCGCCACGGCTCGCCCACTGACGGGCTCAGACAGCAGCAGCAAGCCCACCGCAGCAAACGACAGCCAGAATCCCGCTTGCAACAGCGCCCAGGGGTCGAGCAGCGTGACTGCCACTGCGGCAGCCAACAGCACCAGCAGCCAGGGCCAACGCTGCCCCTGGCTGCGCAGCACAGCAGCGACCCCCAGCATGATCAGTGTTCGCTGGGCCGGCACGCCCCAGCCCGCCAGCATCGCATAGCTGGTGGCCAGCGCCAGACCGACCCAACGCCCTGCCGTGGGCGCCGGCAGCCACAGCATCAGATAGGCGCTTCGACGCCACAGTCGGCCGGCCAATGCTGCGGCAGCCCAGGCGAACATCGTGATGTGGACGCCGCTGATCGACACCAGGTGCGCGATACCGGTGCGGCGGAAAAGGTCCCAGTCTTCGTGCTCTATCCCCGCCTGATCCCCCACCGCCAGCGCGGCCAGCACCCCGGCACTGCGCGGGTCCGCAACTTGGCGCCAGATCGCGCTGCGAACCGCCTCGCGCAGGCGCCCTACAGGATGAGCGACCGCCTCGGCCAGCATCTCGGCGCCGGCATCGCCTGGGCCAGTTCGGCCGCCGCGCAACACCCGCACATAGCCGGTGGCGCCCAGGCCTTGCTCGAACCACAGCAGTTCGACGTCGAAGCCCCCGGGGTTGAGCGTGCCATGCGGCCGCTTGAGCCGCAGCGGCAATCGCCAGCGCTGGCCGGCACGCAACTCGGCGCCAGGGTCGGCCAGCGCAAGCTCGTCTGCATAGTTCTGGTACCAGCCCAGCGTCAGCAGTGGTGGCAGCCTGGGTGGCGGACGGCCGCTGTCGTCGTGGGCTGGCCAGCGCGCACGCTCGACCTCGAACTGAAAGCGCAGCCCCGACGCACTGCGCTGCGGCAGGCCGGCGACCACGCCTGTGACGATCAGGTCAAGCCCTTCGAGTTCGGGCGCCAGCCGTTCGGCCAAACGCGACTGTGCCCGCATGCCAGCCATCGCAGCCGCCAGCGCAGCGGCTGCGAGCATCGTCAAACCGAGCTGCCACCAGGCGGTCCAGCGCGAGTTGCAGCCGGACACCCGCCCGGCCAGCAACCAGGCCGCAATCCCCGCGAGCCCGCCCAGCGCTGCCAGCCCGACATGCGTTGCCGGTGACCACAGCCAGGCAAGCTGCATCTGCCAGGCCAGCCCCAGCAACCAGGCCATGGCGCAGAGGGCCGCACGCCAGCCAGGATCTGGTCCCCAATCCCTGCCACTCGCTCTGGCGCTTCCCGGCATCGTTGCAGTGTAGGATTCACAGCCTCATCGCTCTGCCTGCACCCCAATCATGACCGTCTACGCCAAGCTCTCGCAACTCGGTATCAGCCTGCCCCCGGTGGCAACGCCCGCCGCAGCCTACTTGCCCTTTGTTCGTACCGGCAACCTGGTGTTCGTCTCAGGCCACATCGCCAAACAAGGCGGCAAGCCCTGGGTCGGCCAGCTTGGCTTGACGATGGACACGGCGCAAGGCAGGGCCGCGGCGCGGGCCATCGCGATCGACCTGATGGGCACGCTGCATGCCGCTGTCGGCGACTTGAACAAGGTCACCCGTATCGTCAAGCTGATGAGCCTGGTCAACAGCACCTCCACCTTCACCGAGCAGCACCTGGTGACCAACGGCGCGTCCGAGCTGTTCGCCGAGGTTTTTGGCGCCTCAGGCTCGCATGCACGCAGCGCCTTCGGCGTGGCACAGATCCCGATGGGCGCCTGTGTAGAGATCGAGTTGATCGCCGAGATCCAGTGATCCCGCGGGCACCGATACTGCTGGCCGGGATGGCGGTCGCGCCGCTGCTGGCACTGGGCGGCGCGTTGTTGACCCAGCATGTCGGGGGCATGATGCCCTGCGCCTGGTGCGTGATGCAACGCTTGATCTTCGTCGCGATCGCAGCGAGTTCCTTGCTGGCTTTGCTGCTCGGATCGATGCATGCGCGCAGCGCCGGCGCCGGCCAGCGTGTCGGTGCCGCCCTGGCCGGGCTGCTGGCCGGATGCGGCATGGCCACGGCGCTGTGGCAGCACTTCGTCGCCTCGGCATCTGCATCCTGCAACATGAGTTTTGCCGACCGTGTGATGGGTTTCACGGGGCTGGACAGCCGCTGGCCCGAGGTCTTTGCGGCCTATGCCTCTTGCGCCGAAGCCAAGGCCAGCCTGGCCGGCGTGCCCTATGAGTTCTGGAGCCTGACGCTGTTCGCGCTGCTTGCGCTGGCCGCGCTGCGCGTGACGCTGCAGCCGCGCTGAAGCGCGCAGCCGCTGGCCCCCAGGTTCAGGCCGCCAAGCGCTCACCCACGGTGATGCGGTGCAGCAGCCGCTGATGGCCGGCATAGCCGCCGGTGGCCGAATGCACCAGGCAGCGGTTGTCCCACATCACCAGCATGCCCTGCTGCCAACGATGCTGGTAGACAAACTCCGGCTTGCCCTGGTGGGCGAACAACTCGGCCAACAGCGCGGCCGACTCGTCGTCTGGCATGCCATCGATCGCGATCGTGTAGCCAGGGCTGACAAACAATGCGGTGCGGCCGGTCTCGGGATGGCGTCGGGCCACGGGTTGCAGCTGGGTGCTCATGGCCGAGTCGTCGTAGCGTATGGCCATCGAGCGACCGGCATCGCGCTCGCCGTAGCGTCCCTTGCGCGAGTAGCCTAGGCGCGCCGAATGCACGCCTTGCTTGTCGTGCAACAGCGTTCTCATGGCCTCGGGCAGCGCGTCCCAGGCCTCGTACTGGTTCGCGAACAGCGTGTCGCCGCCGACCGGCGGGATCACGTTGCCGTAAAGCAAGGTGGCGGCCGGCGGGCTGGCCAGAAAGCTCCAGTCAGAGTGCCAGTTGTCGGCAAACAGCGCGCTGGTCTCGTTGGCCTCGCGCCGAACCTGGGCCACATGCGGATGGCCGGGAATCGAATGGAAATACGGGTCGGGGCTGAACGGTCCCACGGTCGTCGCGAAGCGCTCGAGGTCGGTCACTGTCATGGCCTGGTCCGGGAACGCAAGCACCTGGTGAGCCAGCCAGGCAGCGCGTAGCTCAGCGATCTGGTCCTGAGCCAATGGCTGGGACAAGTCCAGCCCCTGCACCAGAGCACCACAGGGTGCGGGTTGGACGGTGATGCTCAAAGCCATTCGGTTTCTCCGGCAATCGCGCCCGGACTTGGACGCACAGGCAGTCTAGGGGCAGATCGGCTGCGCGCGAATGAGCGATATCCCGACCTCTTGGCAGGATTCAAGCCTGCACCCAGTGCGCCGCGCTGTGGTCCCGACCACAATGCGCGCCACCACCACTTCAGCCAAAGACCTCCCCGATGATCGTCGTCCACCACCTCAACGATTCGCGCTCGCAGCGCGTGCTCTGGCTGCTCGAGGAGCTGGACTTGCACTACGAGATCGCCCACCACGCGCGAGACGCAACGACGCGTCTGGCGCCGCCCGAGTTGATGGCGGTGCATCCGCTGGGCAAGTCACCGGTGATCCAGGACGACGGACTGACGGTGATCGAATCGGGCGCGATCATTGACTACATCATCCGGCGCCACGGCGGCGGTCGCCTGCAGCCTGCATTGCACAGCCGCGACTACGACGTTTACCAGCAGTGGCTGCACTATGCCGAGGGCTCGGCGATGCTGCCGCTGATGCTCAAGCTCTATGTCTCGCGCCTGGGCGAGGCTGGTGCGCCGTTGGCCCCGCGCATCGACAGTGAACTCGCCAACCACCTCGGCCATGTCGACCGATCACTGCAAGGCCGAGACTGGCTGATCGGCAGTGAGCTGAGCGGCGCCGACATCCAGATGAGCTTTGTCGGCGAGGCGGCGCGCGGACTGCGCGCGAACTACCCGGCCATGGACGCCTGGGTACGTCGCATGCAGGCCCGCCCAGCCTACCAGCGCGCGCTCAAGCGCGGTGGCCCTTACGCGCTGGCGGGCTGAAATCCTTGGCGAAAGACTCGGCCAGCAGCGGATCGGGTCTCAATCGCTCAACGGTAACGGCGTCCTGTCAGCAGCGTCGCACCACCGGGTCCGTAATGCTCTGCGTGGCGCTGACCCAGCGGCACCTCGAAGCTGTCGCCCAGTTCGAACAGCAAAGATTCTCCGCCCCGGTGCAAGCGCAGTTCGCCGCTGAGCACCAACAGTCGGGCATCCCAATCGTGGTGATGTTCTGCCAACGTGGTGTCGGCCGGCAATTCGCGCACCAGCACCTCGTCGTAACCTTGTTGCGCGAGCAGCGCACGGAAAGTGGTTTCGTCCATCGCCAGCAGTGTAGGCAGGATGGCAAGACCACGGTGCGATCACCCCCATCGGCGGGGCTCAACTGAACCAGCAGACTGCGCCAGATTCGCTCACCATTTCGGTCACCAGTCAGAGGCTGAGAGTTTTTCTCCAGCCCATCAAATTGGTGAGTACTTGACTGAGAATTGGTCAT
>JBILYN010000090.1:0-14476 GCA_044377715.1 Aquabacterium sp. | reverse complement strand
GCTGTTGAGCGCCCCGAGGCCGGCCGAAGCCGGCCGCCCCCCATGGGGGTCAAACAAAGTGGCAAAGCCACATTTGCTGGAGAGAGCCGGATCGATCACAGGCCAGTGTATATGATGGTAATATACGACGATGATCGATCTCGAGCGGATCACCGGCTTCGATTGGGACGACGGCAACGCCCGCAAGGACGACAAGCACGGTGTTGGTCAGGCGCAGGCTGAAGAGATCTTCTTCAACCAACCCTTGCTGATGCTGGATGACCTGCGGCATCTCGAGCAGGAGGCCCGGTACCACGCTCTGGGCAAGATACTCGATGGGCGTCTGCTGCACGTCACCTTCACGCTGCGCGGTGGCGGCACCCTGATTCGGGTGATCTCGGCCCGCGACATGCACCGCAAGGACAGGAGCGTCTGTGAACAAGCCCGCTAAGCCGCCGCCCAGGTTCAAGACCGAAGCGCAGGAGCGCGCATTCTGGGAGGCCGAGGGCGGAGATTCCACCCAGTACCTCGACTGGGCAAAGGCGCAGCGGGTGGTCCTGCCCAAGCTCAAGCCCTCCACCAAGACCATCTCCCTGCGCCTGCCGCAGCATCTGCTGGACGCCATCAAGGCGGCGGCCAACGCGCGCGACGTGCCCTACCAGTCGCTGATCAAGGTATGGCTGCAGGACAAGGTCGAGCAGTAACAGCCGCTCTCAATTTCTGTTCCTGCTGTTCCTGCTGTTCCCGCGTTTGATCGCAGGCGCCAGCGCCGCACGCAATTCCGGCAAGGTCTTGAAAAGACCGCTGAAATCCGCCCTGACCGTCAGACGTTGAACAGGAAGTTCAGCACGTCGCCGTCCTTGACCACGTACTCCTTGCCCTCGGCGCGCATCTTGCCGTGGTCCTTGGCGCCTTGTTCGCCTTTGAAGGTGATGAAGTCGGCGAAGGCGATGGTCTGTGCGCGGATGAAGCCGCGCTCGAAGTCGGTGTGGATCACGCCCGCGGCTTGTGGCGCCGTGTCGCCGATGTGGATGGTCCAGGCGCGCACTTCCTTGACGCCGGCGGTGAAGTAGGTCTGCAGCCCCAGCAGCTTGAAGGCGGCGCGGATCAGCCGGTTCAAGCCCGGTTCGTCTTGCCCCATCTCGGCCAGGAACATCGAGCGGTCTTCGTCGCTCATCTCCGACAACTCGGCCTCGGTCTTGGCGCAGATCGCCACCACCGGTGCGTTCTGCTTGGCCGCGTACTCCTTCAACCGGTCCAGGAAGGGGTTGTTCTCGAAGCCGTCCTCGGCGACGTTGGCGACGAACATCGCCGGCTTGGCGGTGATCAGGCACATCGGCTTGAGGATCGCGAGTTGTTCCTTGGAGAAATCGATGCCGCGAACCGGCTGCGCCTGGTCGAGCGCGGCCTGGCATTTCTCCAGCACTTTGACCAGCGCCGCGGCCTCTTTGTCGTTGCCCGAGCGCGCGGCCTTGACATAGCGGTGCAGACTTTTCTCGACGGTCGACAGGTCGGCCAGGCAGAGCTCGGTCTGGATCACCTCGATGTCGTTGATCGGATCGACCCGGCCCGTGACGTGGATCACGTTGTCGTCCTCGAAGCAGCGCACCACGTTGACGATCGCGTCGGTCTCTCGGATGTGGCTGAGGAACTGATTGCCCAGGCCTTCGCCCTTGCTGGCCCCGGCCACCAGGCCGGCAATGTCGACGAACTCGACGATCGCCGGCACCACGCGTTCGGGCTGGACGATCAGGCTCAACGCGTCGAGCCGTGGGTCGGGCAGTTCCACCACGCCGACATTGGGCTCGATGGTGCAGAAGGGGTAGTTCTCGGCTGCGATGCCGGCCTTGGTCAAGGCGTTGAAGAGGGTGGACTTGCCCACATTGGGCAGGCCCACGATGCCGCATTGCAGGCTCATGGGGGGCTTTCGACAGGAGGGAGGGCCGGCGCCGATGGCGCTGCGCAGCCCGTGATTTTATTCGGTGTGATCAAGCCGGGCCCGGGTTTCTACAATGCGCCCGATGACGACCTTCGATGTGTGCATCCGTGGCCGTGGCGCAGTGGGGCTGGCGCTGGCACTGGCGCTGGCCAGACAAGGCTTGCGGGTTGGACTGATCGGTGCCGGGGATGCTGGCGCCGCAGCTGGGGCGCTGCCGGATGTTCGCGCCTATGCGCTCAACACGGCGTCGCGCGCGCTGCTGACCGAGCTCAAGGTCTGGGATGCGCTGCCCGCCGATGCGGTCACGCCTGTCGACGACATGCATGTCGAGGGCGACAGCGCCAGCGGTGTGATCGATTTCTCGGCCTGGCAGCAGGGCGTCGATGCGCTGGCCTGGATCGTCGATGCGGCCGAACTCGACACCGCACTGCGCACCGCGGCGCGATTTGCGCCGCATCTGGTCTGCTTGCCTGACGGCTCGGACGAGGCTGCTGGCGCCGCGTTGAGCGTGCTCGCCGAGGGCAAGGCCTCGGCTGGTCGACAGGCGCTGGGGGTTCGCTTCGATGTCCAGGCCTACGGCCACACTGCGTTGGCCGCCCGCTTGGTGTCTGGCGATCCCCACCTCGGCATGGCAAGGCAGTGGTTCCGCTCGCCCGATGTGCTTGCGCTGTTGCCGCTGGACCGTCCCGAACCCGGACGCAGCTACGCCCTGGTTTGGTCGGTGCCTGCGGTTCGCGGCCAGGCCTTGCAGCAGATGCCCGTGGCCGAGTTCGAGGCGGCGCTGGCCGACGCCACAGGCGGTGCGGCCGGCCCGTTGCAACTGGCCACCGGGATGGCGGCCTGGCCGCTGGCACTGGCCCAGGCCGATCGGCTGTGCGGTGCCGGATGGGTGCTGGTGGGCGACGCCGCGCACCTGGTCCACCCGCTGGCTGGACAGGGCCTGAACCTGGGGCTGGCTGACGTCGCGGCGCTGGCCCGGGTGATCGCCGAGCGTGAACCTTGGCGCGCGCTCGGCGACGAGATCTTGTTGCGCCGCTATGTTCGCGAGCGTGCGCTGCCGACCCGCGCGATGGCTTTGCTCACCGATGGTTTGCTGCACTTGTTTGCCCAACCCCAACCCGCGCTGCGGGAACTCCGCAATCGCGGCATGGGTCTGCTCAATCGCCTGGCGCCGGTCAAGCGCTTCCTGACCCGACGCGCACTCGACGCCTGAAATTCACCCTGGACTCCTGATGAAACACCTGATGACCCAACATGGCACTGTGCGGGCTGCGCTTGCGACCGTCTTGATGGCCGGTTTCATGGCGCTGCCTGCGTTGGCCGACGAAGCGGCGATCCGCAAGAACCTGCCCGAGCGGCTGCCCACTTTCCCCAAGATCGACGAAGTCAGCAAGACGCCGATGGCCGGCTTGTACGAGGTGCGCATGGGCACCGAGATCGTCTACACCGACGAGTCGGGTCAATTCCTGATCCAGGGCTCGCTGATCGACACCAAGACCCGTGTCGACCTGACCCAGGCCCGCATCGACAAGCTGACGGCGATCGATTTCGCCACTTTGCCGTTCAAGGATGCGGTGCTGATCAAGCAAGGCAGTGGTGCGCGCAAGTTAGTGGTCTTCGCAGACCCCAATTGCGGTTATTGCAAGCGCTTGGAAAAAGACATGCTCGCACTCAAGGATGTGTCGATCTACACCTTCTTGCTGCCGATCTTGGGACCGGACTCGACCACCAAGTCGCGCGACATCTGGTGTGCCAAGGACCCTGGCAAGGCTTGGCGAGCCTGGATGGTCGACGGCCAAGTGCCTGCCAAGGCCTTGGCCAACTGCGAGACAGCCGCACTTGAGCGCAACGGCGAGATGGGCCGCAAGTACAAGGTACAGGGCACGCCAGCGCTGGTGTTTGAGGACGGTTCGCGATCGCCAGGCGCGATGCCGGCGGCACAGATTGAATCGCGCATGGCCGCAGCCGCCAAGAAGGGTTGACCAGCGGCGACGGGTTTGCGTCAGCGCGGTGACAATCAGACCTCATGAGCCAAGCCGCCGTCTACCAGCCACCCTTGTCAGACACCGCACGCCGGCTCGGGCACCTGGGGCTCGTGCCCTTCGTGTTGGGCGCAGCGCTGGTCTGGGTCGTCAACGCCGAGGCCCATCCTTATGCCACGCTGGCGCTGTCGGCTTTCGCTGCGGTGGTGGTGTCGTTTTTGGGCGGTATCTACTGGGGGCTGGGTTTTCGGCTCAGTGCGCCGCCTGCTTCGCTGTTCGTCTGGGGCATCGTGCCCTCGCTGGTGGCTTGGGTGGCGGTGATGATGCCGGCGTCGGCCGGACTGGTCGTGCACGGCGTGATGCTGCTCGTGTGCTATGCGGTGGACCGCAGGATTTACCCGACCCAGGGTCTGGCGCATTGGCTGACGCTGCGGTTCCGCTTGTCGGCAGTGGCCGCGCTGAGTTGTTTTCTGGGCGCGGCCGGCACCTGACCGCAGCCACCCAAGGCCTCTTGACTGCCTGACCCACGCTGCGAGCCCGGATGATTGCCTACCGCGTTGATGTTGCCGATACCCACAGCCACCATTTCCGCGTCACGCTGACCGTGGCTAGACCCGATGCCGAGCAACTGCTGTCCTTGCCGGTGTGGATTGCCGGCAGCTACATGGTTCGCGAGTTCGGACGTCACCTCTCGGGGCTGACGGCGCGCCAGGGTCGACGCGAGCTGCCGATCGAGCAGCTTGACAAGACAAGCTGGCGCATCCACTGCACAGGGCGTGCAGCGCTCACGGTCAGCTACCGGGTCTATGCTTTTGACAACTCGGTGCGAACTGCTTTTCTCGATTCACGCCGAGGCTTCTTCAACAACTCCAGCCTGTGCCTGCGGGTCGACGGCCGCGAAGCCGAGCCTCACCGCTTGCGCATGGGACGGTTGCCCGCGGGTTGGCAGGTGGCCACCGCGATGCCGGTCGCGCCGGACGGCGTTGGCCTGGCGTTCGAGGCATCCGACTACGATGAACTGGTCGACCACCCGGTCGAGCTGGGCGATTTCTGGCGCGGCAGCTTCCAGGCCGGCGACGTCGACCACGAAATCGTCGTCGCCGGTGCTTTGCCAGGCTTTGACAGCCAACGCCTGCTGGTCGATGCGCGCCGCATCTGCGAGCGCCAGATCGCTTTCTGGCATGGTGGCGCCGTACCGCCGTTCGATCGCTATGTCTTCCTGCTCAACGCGGTGGCCGAGGGCTATGGCGGCCTGGAGCACCGCGCCAGCACCGCGCTGATTGCCGCACGCCGCGACCTGCCGCGCGAGCGGCCCGAGCTTGCGGGCGGCGCGCTGAGCGACGGCTACCTCAGGCTGCTGGGTTTGTTCAGCCATGAGTATTTCCACACCTGGAACGTCAAGCGGCTCAAACCGGTCGAACTGGCGCAGGTCGACCACCAGCGCGAAAACTACACCCGGCTGCTCTGGTTCTTCGAGGGTTTCACCTCTTATTACGACGACCTGATGCTGCTGCGCTGCGGCTTGATCGACCCGGCGCGTTACCTCAAGCTGTTGGCCAAGACGATCAACGCGGTCGCCGCCACCCCCGGCCGCATGGTGCAGAGCGTGGCCCAGTCGAGTTTCGACGCCTGGGTCAAGTACTACCGCACCGACGAGAACACGCCCAACGCCACTGTCAGCTACTACCTCAAGGGATCGCTGGTCGCGCTGTGCTTCGACCTGACGCTGCGCCAATCTGGCGCCAGCCTCGACGAGGTGATGCGCGTGCTGTGGCAGCGCAGCGGCGGCGGGCCGATCAGCGAGGCCGACATCGTCCAGGTGCTCGGCGCGGTCGCAGGCCGCAGCCTGGTGCGCGAGCTGAACGACTGGGTGCACGGCACCGACGAGTTGCCGGTGGCCGAGCTGCTGCAGTCTTTCGGGGTTGAGCTGCGGCCTGAGCGCGCAGGTTTTGCCGCCGGACTGGGTTTGCGGCTGAGCGAACAAGCGGTCAGCGGGGTCCAGGTTCAGGCGGTGCTGGCCGACAGCGCGGCGGCCGCTGCCGGTCTGGCGGCAGGCGACGAGTTGCTGGCCGTCGACGGTTGGCGCATTCGCCGGCTCGACGAGGCCTTGGCCTGGGTCGCACGCGACCAGCCTTTCGACCTGCTGCTGGTGCGCGACCAGCGGGTGATGACGCTGCGTGTGAAGCCCGATGCATTGTCGGCGCTGGCCGACACCGTCTCGCTGCACCTGCACGACAAGCCTGGCCGCGCGGTGGCCGAGCGCCGCCGTGCCTGGTTCGAGTCCTGACCGAGGCCGCCCCCGGCGTGCCAGGTTCTGGGCGCTGACGGCTGGCGTTGCGCTGCTGCACCTGCTGCTGGTCAAACTATTGCTCGATCAAGGCGGGACGGCAGGCGACAAGCCGCCGCCTCGGATCGAAGTCGCTTTCGTTCGCGAGTTGGTCGCTACGCCGCCACCGGCCACGCGGACCGTTCAGCCGGCGCCAGCTCGGCCGGCTGCATTGGCGGCGTCGGATGCAGCGCCTGAGCCCAGCGCAGTCGTGGTGCCTGTCGCCGAGGTGGCGCTTGCGGTGGCCGATTCGACCGCTGCCGCGCCGACGGTGACGCCTGATCCGGCTGTCGCGCCGCAGCCGGCTGAGCCCACGCCCGCCCTGATGCCGGCCCTGGTGCCGTCCCTGGTGCCCGCCCTGATGCCAGCGCCGATGGCAGCCGCAGCATCGGCGAGTGCTGCCGCTGCTTTCGAGTGGCCGCCGTCGACCCAGATGAACTATCGGCTCAGTGGCCATTACCGCGGTGCCATCGACGGCAGCGCCCGGGTCGAGTGGCTGCGCTCTGGCCAGCGCTACCAAGTCAGACTGAGCACTTCGGTGGGACCGATGCTGTCGCGCAATATCGTCAGCGAAGGTGAGATCGGTGACGCCGGGTTGGTGCCGCGTCGATTCGACGGTGAGCAGAAGGTCTTGTTCCGTGCTGCGCGGCGTTGGTCGCTGCGCTTCGCGCCTGATCGCGTCGTGCTGTCCGATGGCCGCGAGGTCGACACCTTGCCCGGTGCCCAGGACGAGGCTAGCCAGTTTGTGCAGCTCACCTGGTTGTTCAGCACCCAGCCCGAGCGGCTGCAAGTGGGCCGGTCGGTCGAGCTGCCGTTGGCCATCAGCCGCAAGCTCGAACGCTGGATCTACGATGTGGTGGCCGAGGAGTTGCTGCAGTTTTCGTTCGGCGCTGTGCCTACTTTTCATGTCAAGCCCCGGCGCGAGGCCAGCGGCGGCGACCTCAGCGCAGAGATCTGGTTCGCACCGACGCTGCAATACCTGCCCGTTCGCATCCTGATCCGCCAACCACCGGACAGCTGGGTCGACCTGAGCTTGATCTCGCCGCCCTTGCAGGCATCGACTGCGCCGCCAGCACGCTGACGACCCTGGGCTTTGGGGTAGATTGCTGGCACCACTTCAACCCAGGCCCACCATGACCTACGAAAATATCCTCACCGAACTTCGCGGTGACGGCACTTGCCGCACCGGACTGATCACCTTGAACCGCCCGAAAGCGCTCAACGCGCTGAACGACGAACTGATGGACGAGCTGGGTGCCGCGCTCAAGGCTTTCGACGCCGATCCGGGCGTCGGCTGCATCGTGATCACCGGCGGCGACAAGGCATTTGCCGCCGGGGCCGACATCAGCGTGTTGGCCAAGCACAGCTTTGTCACCGCCTACACCGAGGACCTGGTCACCCGCAATTGGGAGGCCATACGCTCGGTGCGCAAGCCGGTGATCGCTGCAGTGGCAGGTTTTGCGCTGGGTGGTGGTTGCGAGTTGGCGATGATGTGCGACATCGTCATCGCTGCCGACAACGCCAAGTTTGGCCAGCCCGAGATCAAGCTCGGCATCATTCCCGGCGCCGGCGGCACCCAACGTTTGCCGCGTGCGGTTGGCAAGTCCAAGGCGATGGACATGGTGCTGACCTCGCGCATGATGGAGGCTGCCGAGGCCGAGCGCGCGGGGCTGGTGTCGCGCGTCGTGCCGGCCGACAGATTGCTTGATGAGGCGCTGGCTGCGGCTCAGGTCATCAACCGTCTGGGCGGGCCCAGCATGATGGCGGCCAAAGAGTGCGTGAACCGTGCTTTCGAGGGCACGCTGGCCGATGGTGTGATGTACGAGCGCAGGCTGTTCCATGCGCTGTTCGGCACCGAGGACCGGCAAGAAGGCATGGATGCCTTTCTCAACAAGCGCAAGCCCGAGTTCACCCGGCGCTGAACAGCCGCCGAAGCGCCTCCGGAGCTGCTTTTTCGGGCCGCCGGTGGCCACCCCCCAGTCTGATGATCGGGCTCGCAGCGCCTGGAGCTTCTCAGGACTTGCTTTCACAAGTCCGTGTAAGTCTCTATTTTTAAATGCCTATTGGTCTTGTTTTTGACTTTCAAGACCAAGGCTAAGTGATTGATTTTATTGATTGTTTCTAGCGCGCACAGCCGCCAGCCCCCGTTTTTTGCGATAAAGTGGGGGTTCGTGGGATTTAGTGGGCAAAAGTGGCGCAATTCGTTTTTCAAGGCACGTCTGCACTGACGTTGGATGGCAAGGGGCGCATGGCTGTCCCGGCCCGCCATCGCGATGCCCTGTCCGCTTTGTCTGACAACCAGCTCACGCTGACCCAACACCCGGTGGGTTGTCTGCTGGTTTTTCCGCGCCCGAACTGGGAAAGTTTTCGGACCCAGTTGCTCGGTCTGCCGATGGAGGCCGACGGCTGGCGGCGCTTTTTTGTCGGCAGCGCGGTCGATGTCGAGGTCGATTCGGCGGCACGCTTGCTGGTGCCGCCAGAGTTGCGGGCGATGGCCGGGCTCGACAAGGATGTGCTGTTGCTGGGCATGGGCCAGCGGCTCGAGCTGTGGGACGCCACCCGTTACGCGGCACACCAGGCCCAGGTGATGGCCGCGGGGATGCCCGACGCGATCAAGAGCTTCGTCTTCTGATGGCCGAGGACATCGACTGGCAGCACCGGACCGTCTTGCTGAGCGAGGCGATCGACGCGGTGGTCCACCGTCTCGACGGTGTCTATGTCGACGGCACGTACGGTCGCGGCGGTCACAGCCGCGCACTGCTGGCGCGCTTGGCGCCGACCGGACGTTTGCTGGCTTTCGACAAAGACCCGGAGGCGGTGGCGACAGGCCAGGTCTTGGCGGCCACCGACGGTCGTTTCGCGATCCTCCACGACAGCTTTGCCGACATGGCTGAGGCCTTGGCTGCGCGCGGCTTGAGCCAGGTTGACGGCGTGTTGCTCGACCTGGGCGTGAGCTCGCCGCAGATCGACAACCCCGAGCGGGGGTTCAGCTTCCGCTTCGATGCGCCGCTTGACATGCGAATGGACACCAGCCGCGGCGAAACCGCGGCGGATTTTCTGGCCCGCGCCTCCGAGCGCCAAATAGCGGAGGTCATCCGTGACTACGGCGAAGAACGGTTTGCTGTACCGATTGCAAAGGCGATTGTTGCTGGCCGGGAAGGCGGCGCAGCGGTTCGAACCACTTTCGAGCTGTCCCAAATCGTGGCTCGTTCAGTCAAGACCCGTGAGCCGGGCCAAAACCCCGCCACGCGCACATTTCAAGCGCTTCGGATTCATGTCAATGCCGAGCTCGAAGCGCTTGAGCGGGGATTGAGTGCCGCGCTGGGCCTGTTGGCGCCCGGCGGGCGGTTGGCAGTGATCAGTTTTCACTCCCTCGAAGACCGCATTGTCAAGACCTTCATCGCGCGCGAGAGCCGCGAGCAGGTTGACCCACGCGCGCCCAGCTTGTACGCCCCGCCCAAGGTGATGAAGCTGGTCGCGCTCGGCCGCATCAAGGCCTCGGAAGGCGAGGTGCGGGCCAATCCGCGCGCCCGTTCGGCCACCTTGAGGGTGGCTGAGCGCAGTGCTGTGCAGGACGGCCCAGCATGACGCGTTGGAATATTCTGCTGCTGCTCGCGTTGACTGCCAGCGCGCTGGTGATGGTCAAAACGGCGTATGACGCGCGTCGCTTGTTCAGCGAGATCCACCGCGCCGAGACCGAGGCGCTGCGACTCGAAGGCGACCATCGGCGACTGGAGGCCGACCGGCAACTGCAGGCCACCAATCTGCGGGTCGAGCGCACTGCGCGCGAGCGCTTGAAGATGAGCACCGCGACGCCCGCAGTGACGATGTACGAAGGTCAGCAAGGATCGCCGGCCAGTGCGGCGCTCGGACGTGCGGGGCTGGGCTGGTGAAAAAACCGCTGAACCCTGCCAGTGTGCGTGGCGTCAACTACGCCAGCAGCCCGTTGCTGGCGAGCAAGACGCCCAAATGGCGCAGTCGCTTGGTCGTCGCAGCGGTCGGTCTGGGCTTTGCCGGTTTGCTCGGACGCGCTGGCTACATCCAGGTCATCGGACCCGACTTCTTCCAGAAGGAAGGTGAAAAGCGCTACGCCCACACGCTGGAGGTACCGGCCACCCGTGGGCGCATTGTCGACCGCAGCGGACAGTTGCTGGCCACCAGCGTGCCGGTGCCCAGTGTCTGGGCCATCCCCAAGGAGTTTCAAGCCAACGTCGGTCAACGCGCCCAGCTCGCACAACTGCTGAGCATGGCGCCGCAGGACCTCGAGGCCAAGCTGACCAGCGGCAGCAGCAATTTCGCCTGGCTGAGGCGCCATGTCGAGACCGATGCTTGGACCAAGATCCAGGCCTTGGGGCTCAAAGGGCTGCACCAGAGCCGCGAGTACCGGCGGCGCTATCCCGAGGGCGAGTCGGCGGCGCATGTGGTGGGTTTCACCAACATCGAGGACCAGGGCCAAGAGGGCATCGAGCTGGCGTTCCAGAAGCAGCTGCAAGGCCACAACGGCGCTCGCGGCGTTCTGCAGGACAGGCTTGGCCGGGTGATCGAAGACCAGGGTACCCACATCGAGCCCACCGATGGCGCCGAGATCGCGCTGTCGGTCGATGCCAAGGTCCAGTTCTTTGCCTACCAGCAGGTCCGCGACGCAGTGGCCGAGCACAAGGCCAAGGCCGGCAGCGTGGTGGTGCTCGATGTCCAGACCGGTGAAGTGCTGGCGCTGGCCAATTACCCGAGCTATGACCCGGGCGAGCGTGCCCGGCGCAGTGGCGAGCAACTGCGCAACCGTGCGCTGACCGACATCTTCGAGCCCGGTTCGACGATGAAACCGCTGGTCATGGCGCTGGCCTTGGAGACCGGCCGCATCCAAGCCGAGACCGTGCTGAACACCGCCGCAGGCAGCGTGGTGGTCAGCGGCATCCCGATCAAGGATTCGCATGGCCACGCGGCGCTGTCAGCACGCGAGGTGATCCAGAAGAGCAGCAACATCGGCATCGTGCGCATCGCGATGACGATGCCGCCGCGCGAGCTGTGGGAGCTGTACTCTGCGGTGGGCTATGGCCAGAAGCCGCAGATCAGCTTTCCGGGCGCAGTGACAGGCCGGCTGCGACCCTACAAGACCTGGCGGCCCATCGAGCAAGCGACCATGGCTTACGGCTACGGTTTGTCGGCGTCCTTGTTGCAGATGGCGCAGGCCTATACCGTCTTCGCCCGCGACGGCGAAGTGGTCCCGGTCAGCATGCTCAAGCAGGACCACCCGGTCACCGGCAGGCGAGTGCTGTCGGCGCAAACCGCGCAGGAAATCCGCACCATGCTGCAATTGGCTGCAGGTCCAGGCGGCACCGCTCCGAAGGCGCAGACCATGGGTTACTCAGTCGGCGGCAAGAGCGGTACCGCTCACAAGCAGGAAGGTCGCGGTTACGCCAGCAACAAGTACCGGTCCTGGTTTGTCGGCATGGCGCCGATCGGCAAGCCGCGGATCATCGTTGCGGTGATGGTCGATGAACCGACCAACGGCAAGTATTTCGGCGGCGATGTGGCCGCGCCGGTGTTCAGTCAGGTGGTCCAGCAGACGCTTCGCACGATGAACGTCGCGCCCGATCTCGACGTCAGGTCGGGCGTGGTGGCCAATGCGATGCCGGCCGAGCGGGAGAGCTTTTGATGGCGCGCACGATGTCAGGCGTCACCGAGGCCAGGACCTGGCTGACCCAGCGCCTGGGCGAGACGGGCGCTGACCGGCTGCGCACCGACAGCAGGCTGTTGCGGCCAGGCGATGCCTTCATCGCTTGGCCAGGCCATGCCAGCGACGGCCGTCGCCATGTGCGTGCGGCGCTGGCCGCCGGCGCTGCCGCCTGCCTGGTCGAAGCCGAGGGCGCCGAGGCCTTTGACTTCGATGCCAACGACCCCCGCATTGCCAGCCTGGTGGGACTGAAAGCCGCGACCGGCCCGTTGGCTGCGGCCTGGTTTGGCGAGCCATCCAGTGCTGTGCAGGTGATCGCTGTGACGGGCACCAACGGCAAGAGCAGCACGGCCTGGTGGACGGCGCAGGCGCTGTCCGCATTGGGCCAGCGCTGCGGCTTGGTCGGCACGCTCGGGATTGGCGAGCCGCCGTCGCAAGACTCGCCGTCGACCCTGGTTCACAACGGCCTGACCACACCCGACCCGGTCACGCTGCAACTCGCATTGCGCCGAATGGCCGACGCCGGTTTTGCCGCCTGCGCGGTCGAGGCTTCGTCGATCGGCCTGGCCGAGCACCGCTTGGCCGGCACGAAGATCGCGGTCGCGCAGTTCAGCAACTTCACCCAAGACCACCTCGATTACCACGGCGACATGGCGGCTTACTGGGCCGCCAAACGCGCACTGTTCGGCTGGCCCGGACTGCGGGCCGCGGTGGTCAACCTCGACGACCCGCAGGGTGCTGCGCTGGCGCGCGACTGCGCTGACGCCCGACTCGATCTGTGGACCACCGCCTTGGCCGGCCCGGCGCGCCTGCAGGCTAGCGATCTGGGCTATGTCGACGGCGGCTTGGCGTTCACCGTGGTCGAAGGGCAGGCAAGGCTGGCGGTGCGCAGCCGCCTGGTCGGCGATTTCAACGCCAGCAATTTGTTGGCGGTGCTTGGCGCGCTGCGCGCGCTGGGGGTGGATCTGGCGCGCGCGGTGGCTGTGCTGTCGCGGCTCACGCCAGTGCCAGGACGGATGGAGCGCGTGGCTGCCCGCCCCGGCCAGCCCGAAGTGGTGGTCGACTTTGCCCACACGCCGGATGCACTCGACAAGGCCTTGAACGCATTGCGCCCGCTGGCTGTCGCACGCGGCGGCAGGCTGTGGTGCTTGTTTGGTTGTGGCGGCAACCGCGACGCCAGCAAGCGGCCGCTGATGGGCGCGATGGCCGGGCGCTTGGCCGACCGTGTCGTGTTGACCAGCGACAACCCGCGAGACGAAGACCCTGCAGCGATCTTGGCGCAGATCCGCGCCGGTGTTGCCGACGGGGCGCATGTCGAGGTGATCGAAGACCGCCGTGCCGCGATCGACCGGGCGATCGACCAAGCAGGCGCCGCTGACCTGCTGCTGCTGGCGGGCAAGGGCCATGAGGACTACCAGGAGTTGGCGGGTGTCAAGCGGCCTTTCGTCGACCAGCAGATCGCCTCGCAAGCGCTTGCGCGAAGGGGTTTGCAGTGACCGCGATGATGACGCTGGCCCAGTCCCAGGCCTTGCTGCCCGGGTCGACGCTGGTCGGTGACGGCGCGACGCCGCTGCTGCGCGTGCACAGCGACACCCGCAGCCTGCAGGCGGGCGACTTTTTTGTTGCGCTGCGTGGCGATCGCTTCGATGCTCACGACTACTTGGGTCAAGCCCGCGCTGCAGGCGCCGTCGCGGCATTGGCTGAGCGGGGACTGGCCGAGTCCGGCCTGCCGGGGCTGCTGGTGCCTGACACGCTGGCCGCGCTGCAGCAACTCGCGGCGGCCTGGCGGGTCCGTATGAACCTGGCATTGATCGCGGTGACCGGCAGCAACGGCAAGACTACCGTGACGCAGATGATCGCGTCTATCCTGCGTGCCTGGGTTGACGACGCTGCATTGGCCACCGCCGGCAACTTCAACAACCATATCGGCCTGCCGCTGACGGTGCTGAGACTGAGGCAGGACGCGGCGGTCTGGCACCGCATCGCGGTGCTGGAAATGGGCATGAACCACCCCGGCGAGATCGCGCAGCTCGCGGCCATTGCCCAACCCACTGTGGCGCTGGTCAACAACGCCCAGCGCGAGCACCAGGAGTTCATGCACACGGTGCAAGCCGTGGCGCAGGAGAACGGCGCAGTGATCACGGCGCTGGCGGCCGATGGCATCGCGGTCTACCCGGCCGACGATGCCCATGCTGCGGTCTGGCGTGCGCTGGCCGGTGCCCGCCGCAGCATCAGCTTTTCACTCACCGGCGCTGCCGATGTCACGGTGGAGGCGACATCGTCGCCAGTCTGGGTCAGCGATGCCGATGGCGGTCATTGGCAGCTGCGGGTGCACACACCTGTCGGCGCAACCAACTTGCAACTGCACATCCCTGGCCGCCACAACCTGCACAACGCGCTGGCGGCCACCGCCGCCGCGCTGGCCGCAGGTGTTCCCTTGACTGCGGTGGCACAGGGCTTGGCCAGCTTCCGCCCGGTGGCTGGCCGCTCGCGTCTGCTGCCGCTGCGCTGGGCCGGCCGTGATGTCAGCCTGGTGGACGACAGCTACAACGCCAACCCCGATTCGGTGCGTGCCG
>JBILYN010000353.1:0-4930 GCA_044377715.1 Aquabacterium sp. | reverse complement strand
CTGATGCAATCGCTCGCCGCTTTTGCGCTAGCGGCCGAGCTTGTCCCGGCAGGGCAGGTCTGCTGCGAAGCGCTGCCGGCGACCGCGAAATTGCCCGCTGTGGTCGGGATGCAAGTCTTGTCGCCTGTGGCGCCGATGGAGGCTGAATAGGTTCCGGCCGGGCATTGGGTTGGCCCGGCATTGCCCGCGTTGCAGAAGCTGCCCGCCGGGCATGCCGTGAAGCTACCTGTCGCGGCCTTGTAGAAACCAGCCGATGCTGCGCAACTGCCTGCCACCAGTACAGAACCGGTGCCGCAACTGACCATGCACTCGCTCGCCGCTTTGGCGCCAGCGACTGAACTTGAGCCGGCCGGGCAAACTTGTTGCGCAGTGCTGCCGGCGACCGCGAAATTGCCCGCTGTGGTCGGGATGCAGGTCTTGTCGCCTGTGGCGCTGATGGAGGCTGAATAGGTTCCGGCCGGGCATGGGGTCGGACCAGCGTTGCCGCCGGCGCAGAAGCTGCCCGCTGTGCAGGCGTTGAGCGTGCCGGTCGAATCCTTGAAATAGCCGGCCAGTGCGATGCCGCAATCGCTGGCGGCTTTGCCGCCGGCCAGTGAGCTTGAACCGGTCAGGCAAGCCCGGGGAGCGACGCTGCCAGCGACGCAGAAGCTGCCTGCCGGGCACACATTGAAGGCACCGGCTGCGTCCTTGAAGTAGCCGGCAACGGCCGCACAAGTGTTGCTGCCTGTCACTGCGCTGGAGCCGGACGGACAAGCCACGGCGATGGCCTGTGCTTTCGCCCTGTTGTTGCAATTGCCTATCGATCCCATCGCACAGACCAGGCCATCGACCCAGGTGGCACCCGACAGGTCGGCGCCCACGAACTTCACCGACGCGGGGACGTTCGACCCGGTGAAATTGGCCCCCTGAAGGTTCGCTCTCGAGAAGTCAGCGGTGTGTTTTGCCGTCGGCCCAAAGAGGGCATTGGACAGGTTGGCACCGGACAGGTTGGCGCCAGGCACGCGGATGCCGTTCTTGTTGCAACCCGACCAGTTGACGTTCGGTCCGGCCGGATCGGCGCAGGCGGCCTGCGCGCCAGTGGCGGCGATCGCCGAGAGCATCAGCGCGGCAAGCAGGCGCTTGAAGAAATTTACGTACATGTGATGGCGCCAAGTGTTGGGGTCGAGGGGACGAGTGATCTGCGCGTCAAGGCATTCATTGCCCAACGAGCCCATCGCTGACGGCGTGCAGGGCGCGATGTGAAGATTGGGCGCAGCCGATGGGCTTGTGACAGTGCTGAAAGCTCTCGCCGCAAGTCTTTATGGTTTTTTACTAGCTTAAATGATAAAACATTTTTTTGTCATTTTTGACTGAAAGTTCTTGGTCGAGGCGTTGATCGGTTCTTGATCGCACATCTGACACCTGAGCCGGTGCCGGCGGCACGGCGCCAGTGCTGGCACAGAAGCCTTGGGTCAACATGGAGCCTTCGCTGACGCAGAACCCGAGGTTTGCCGGAGGCATCCCCGGTTGGGCAAGTCTGCTCCGCTGAATCAGTCAGGTCGGCGCGTGACCAGGCCGTATTCGGCGGTGCAAAGCTCGATCATCAGCCAGCAATAGCCCTTGAAACTGCTGCGCACCAGCAACTCGAAGGTCGGCGCAGTGTCGGTCTGCCACAGCCAGACGGAGGTCTTGCTTGAACTTCAGAACAGGCAGTCGATGTCGGTGCCTGAACAATGCGCCGTTCAACCCGTGCGATGCAGGCGCCGGCAGCCTGACAGGTTGAACGCTGCCGTGACCGTTTGCGAAGCGCTCGCCCTTCTGGCGATCAACGCGAAGGGGTTGTGGCGCTGCCCGCCACTGTTTCAGCGTTGGCAGGACGTGGCAGCAGCAATTCAGTCACAGGTGTTAACCCTTAATTGTCACAGACCTGACATTTTGCGCAGCATCGTGTCCATATGCTTTACAGCAGTTCATTCCAGTTCTATTGACTGATCGGCTAGTCAAGCTGGTGTTTGTCAGTTTTGCTATTTTTGACAGGAGCATTACATGCGTAAGATCTTGCTAGGTAGTCTGCTTGCCGTGGGTACAGTGTCTGCCTTTGCACAGAGCACTGTGACGGTCTACGGTGTTGCCGACGCATTCGCCGCAATTGCCAAAGGTTCGTCGAGCGACAAGCGCATGACGGATGGCGGCAACATTGCTTCGCAGTTGGGTTTTCGCGGCACCGAGGACTTGGGCGGTGGCTTGATCGCTCAATTCAGATTCGAGGGTGGTCTCAATCTCGACACCGGCATTGGAACGATTCCTGGGCCTGGTTACGCCTTCACCCGGCAGAGCTTTGTTGGACTCGAAAGCAAGAACTGGGGCAAGGTGAACATGGGCCGGCAGTACACACCGCTCTTCGGCACCACTTACACCGCTGACCCGCTCGGCAACAATGCGATCTTCAGCCCGGTGCTGCTGTGGGCGCAGACTGATGCGCAACCCGGACTCAGCGCTTGGGCAGCGCGTACCGACAACGCCGTGGCGTATTCCTCGCCGAGCAGCCTGCCTGTCGTTGGCACCCTGATGTACGGCCCGGGCGAGTCGACCAACAACACCAGCAGCGGCAATTACCTCGGCGCAAGCTTGGCTTATAGGTCGGGTGATTTGTGGTTGGGATGGGGCTACCAGAACAAGAAGAGCGGATCAGCGGCGGCGCCGGCCGCAGCACCCACTGAATCGATCGCCCAGGTGTTGGCTGGCAAGTACACCGCCGGTCCTTTCGTCATCGGTGCTAGCTGGGGCCACCAGGGGTCTAACACCGTTGGGTCACCCAAGGCGAATCTGCTCAACCTGAACAGTCAATACGTTCTCGGCGCATCTTCGTTCTACTTGAGTTATGGATCGCGCGATGTCAGCGGCAGCGCACGCGACCAAACGGCCGTCACGCTGGGTTACGACTACAACCTGAGCAAGAGCACCGCGATCTATGCGCGGTACCTGAGCCTGAGCAACAAGGGCAACAGCAACGTGTCACTGGGTGGCGTGGCGGTGAGTCCTAACAGCGGTGCCAGCGTTCAACTGACAGGTATCGGCGTCACGCAGAAGTTCTGATCGCGGCGATTGCCAATCCTGACGCTCCGAGATGCTCTCTCGGGGCTTTTTTTCGAGACGCTGGCCGGGTTGCACGTTAGAGTTGGTTGCCGATCATTCCGTGGCAGGTTCTCGGGATCGGCCAGCCAACTGGCGCAGACCGGGCATCTGCAGCACGGTGATTCGTCGGTAGCGCAGTCTGATCAAGCCTTCGCGCTCCAGTTCTTGCAGCGGCTGGCTCAGGTGTTGGCGCGTGACACCCAACATGGCTGCAAGGTTTTCCTGTGGCATCAAGATGTCGCTGGGTTCATGGCCAGGTCCGTCTCGGCTGCGCCGCTGGCCGTTGGGCATTGCCAGTCGGGCCAACAGACCAGCCAATCTGGTGCGCAGACTCATCATCGACCGGTTGGCATAGTTGACGAGCAAGCCACGCACGCGGTTGGACATCAGGCGCAGCAGCGTGTCGGCAAAGCCCGGCAAGTCGCGAATGGCTTGCAGCACGACGGCGCGAGGAATCAACAACAACAAGCTGTCGCTGCTGGCCTTGACCTCCTGGAGCGAAGCGCGGGCGTCATACAGCGCGGCCAAGCCCACCACCATGCCTGGGCTCAACTGGTCGATGACCAGGCGACGACCGTGCGCATCGGTCAATCCGCACTCCAGGCTGCCTTCGATCAGCATCACCAACTGGCGCACTGGCACGCCCAGGCTCAGCACCTGTTCGCCGCTAGACACCGTGCGCCATTGGGCGTGAGGCGCGAGATAGGTCGCGCAGACTTCACCATGCGGCGCCAGCCAGTCCGCCTGTCGCAGTATGTCGAAGGCACTGCGGTCGTTTTCGCGCAGGATTGTCGGGTCCTTGACAGTCTGATTGGTGCGCGTTTTCATACCATAGGTTATCAAGAAATGCCGCAAGGCCGCGCACTGGCGCGCGGCGACAGGCGCCAGGAGACTCACACATGACCCACCCATCACCGGCCGGTTTTGAAGGCCACATCGGCCGTACCCGGGAGGAATCCACGCCATGGTGGCCGCCTGTGCCGCGTGCTCCTGCGGGCAGCCCGAACATCGTCGTCATCTACATGGACGACATGGGTTACTCGGACATCGGCTGCTACGGCTCTGAGATCGAGACGCCGAACATCGATGCCATCGCAGCGCGAGGTCTGCGGTTCAACCATTACACCACCCATCCGATCTGTTCGCCGGCGCGTGCAGCCCTGTTGACTGGTTGCAATGCGCACACCGTGGCCACTGGGTGGTTGTCCAACAACAACCCTGGATTTCCGGGCTATTCGGGTGACATCCCCTTCGATGCGGCGACGCTGCCCGAGGCGCTTCGGGCCGGCGGTTATGCCACCGTGGGCGTGGGCAAATGGCACAACTCCAGCAACAGCGCTGTGCCCAACGAGACCTGGCCCACTGGCCGCGGGTTCCAGCGCTGGTACGGTTTTCTTGAAGGTGAAACCAGTTATTTTTATCCAGCACGCCTGTTGCACAACAACATGGTGGTGCCGATGGACGCCTATCCACCAGGTTATTACGCGACCGACGATTTCTTCAACCAGGCCGAGCGCTTCGTCAAAGAGATCCGCCACGACCAGCCCGAGCGGCCGTTCTGCTTGTACATCGCCCCCAACGCGATGCACGGGCCGCTGCAGGCCAAAGAGAAAGACCTGGCCAAGGTGCGTGGCCGTTATGCCGATGGCTGGGACCTGATGCGTCAGCGCCGGCTTGACAAGCAGATTTCCCTGGGACTGGTGCCGCCCGGAACCCAGTTGGCGCCGCGTGAGGCCACGGTGCCGGCCTGGGACAGCTTGCCAGCCGACGAGCGTGCGCTCTATGAGCGTCACATGGAGACTTATGCGGCGATGCT
>JBILYN010000352.1:0-4933 GCA_044377715.1 Aquabacterium sp. | reverse complement strand
CGCCAGGGCGTCTTCAGCTTGAGCACCACTTGGCCCGCGGCGTTGGTTTGTACGCGCTCGTTGGCAAGCGCCGGGCGGGTGATGTACCGGCACAGTTGCCCCAGCGCCTGCCGATCGTCGGCCGCGCGGGGGGGGGCGGCCTTGGCTGCACGGGCCCACGAATCGAAAGTCAGTTTCCTGGCTTGACCTCGTACTCACCGACGCCACCCGACCTACAAATGCTTCTTGTAGAACGCCCATTGCTGGCGCGCCAGCCAGGCAGTGAGGATGTCTTCAATGCCGCGCTCGGAGCCATCGCGTGCAATCAGCACCGTGTGGTTGGCCAGGCCAACCACCTGGCCCTGTTGCAGGCAGGCGGCCACGGGGTTGTCGGCCAGTTGCCGTGTTTCTTCATTGACGATGTGAAAGACCTGGGTCAGCGGCAAGCCCTGCGCCTCGTTGACGAGCCAGCCGGTCATGCGCTCGGCGACCGGGTTGAGCCAGGTGATGCGCCCTTGGGCATCGGTGGTGATCACGGCATCACCGATCGACTGCAAGGTCACGCGCAGCAGCTCATGCTGCTCGGCCAGGTCTCGGCTAAGCTGGCGCAGCGAAGTGACATCCCAGCTCGCGCCGATCATGTTCAAGGCCTGGCCGTGCTCGTCGCGCGTGATGCGCGCCGACACCTTCATGTGGTGCACGCTGCCATCGCGCCAGATGATGCGGAACTCAATTTCCATCGTGCGCTGGCGCTCGATGGCCTGCGCCACCGCCAGACCGACGGCTGCGCGGTCGTCGGGATGCACATGGCGCGACCACAGCTCGGAAGGCTCCGAACCATGGCCCTGAGGCAGGCCGTACAGGCGCACCATCCACGAGTCGAGAGTCAGCTGCTGGCGGGCCAGATCGATGTCCCAGATGCCGATGGCGCCGCTGTCGGCGGCCAGGCTCATGCGTTGGTGGGCGGCTTGCAACGCGCGCCGCTGCTCGACCGCCTCGGTCACATCCTGAAAGGCGCCGATCAGCCGCACGGCCTTACCCTGCTTCATTTCGGCATGACCGACCGATCGCAGCTGCAACTGGCGGCCGCCGGCCTGTGTGAACGGCAGCTCGAGATCCCAGCTGCGGCCGTCATCAAGCGCGGCCTGAATGAGCGGGCGCGCATCGGGGGCGTAGAACTCGATCGCGGCGCCGAGCGTGGGTTGGTAGTCGTCGGCCACGCCATGGATGCGCCGGGCCTGGGCCGACCAGCTCAGGCGGTCGTGTCCCACGTCGAACTCCCAGCCGCCCACGCCGCCGACCTCGCCCGTGCGTTGCAGCAAAGCTTCGCTGTGGCGCAGGGATTCGTCGCGAAGTCGACGCGCACCAATGTCGACCAGGATGCCAAACACCCATTCAGGTCGACCCTCGGGTGTGCGCGAGACCACGTGCCCGCGTTCTTCGACCCACACCCAATGGCCTTGCTGGTGGCGCAGGCGCACCTCGGCCAGGTAGGCTTCGCTGCGGCCGGCAAAGTGTTCGCGCAGCAGGGTCTGGGTTGACGCCAATTCGTCGGGGTGGGCCAGGTCTTCCCTGAACTGATTGGTGACGGTGCCCAAGGCTGCGGGCGGCCAGCCCAGGATGTCGGCCCAGCGGTCATTGATGATCACCTGGCCAGTCTGCACATTCCATTCCCAGGTGCCGGCGTGCGTGCTGGCGATCAGGTTGAGCAGCCGCTCGTGCTCGCGCGCCAGCTCACGCTCGGTCTGGCGCCGCAGGGTGTTAACACGCTAGACCTCGACCAGGTCGGCCTGGGCCCGGTTGCGTGCGCCGACCAGCTCGGCCTCGAAGCGGTGGCGCTCCTTGGCCACGAAAAAGGTCCAGTAGCAGGCAGAGCCGCCGTGATGGTCGCCCAAGCGGCCATTGAGCAGCACCGGTACCCGCTGCTGCTGCGAATCGATGATCTGCAGGTGCAGTTCGCTGATCAACCCATCACGCAAAATCAGTGGCCAAACATGCGTTTGCATGAAGATGCGGCTGGCCGGCGGCAGCAGCCGTTCGATCGAATCGCCAACCCACCCCGACTCTGACCCACCTGCCATTGCAATCAGCTCGGCGTTGCAGGCCAACACCCGGCCCTGGGTGTCGGTAACGATCACTGCGCAGGGCAGTCGATCAAGCATGTCGGTGGTCATGGCTTGACCGGTGGCGCTCGCTCAGCCGCGCCCAGGCACGAAGCCACGCAATGCTGCGATCACCATGTCGGGGTTCGTCAGGTGGGCGCAGTGCCCGGATGTCTCGAGCACCTGCAGCTGGCTGCCGCGCAGATGGGCCTGCAGGTATTCGCCCACGGCCAGCGGCACCAGGCTGTCGTTGCGGTGCTGCAAGATCAGGCTGGGTCGTGACACCCGGGGCAGATCGGCTCGGTTGTCGGCAAAGAACGTGGCGCGAGCAAAGGCCTTGGCCGCCACGGGGTCGGTTGAACAAAAGCTGCCGGACAACTCGCCCGCAACGGCGCCGGCGCCGGCCGCGCCAGCCACCACCGGGCCCAGGTAGTCGGCCCAGCCGATGTAGTTTTGGTCCATCAGGGCGAGCAGGCCTTCCAGGTCCTCGCGCTCGAAGCCGCCCAGGTAATCGGGCGGATGATTCAGAAAGCATGGCGTGGGGCCGAGCAACACCAGGCGGTCAAACAGATCGGGCCGGGCGATGGAAGCCAGCAAGCCGATGCTCCAGCTCACTGAATGCCCCACCAGGGTGACCCCGCAGGTCAGGCCCAGCGCATCACACACCTCGATGATGTCCTGCGCGTAGCCGTCGAGCGTGGCGTAGCGCTTGGTGTCAAAGGCCGCGAGGTCGGACTGGCCACTGCCCACGTAGTCGAACAATACCTGCCGATGCGTGTGGGCAAAGGCCGGCGTGACCCGGTTCCACATGGCCTGGCTGCAGCCGAAGCCGTGGGCATACAACAGCACAGGGCCATCGTGTTCAAGCACATGGACGTTGTTGCGCGCAAGCACGGTCATCGAAACCCCCATCAGGTGTTGCCAGCCGCAGCTTGACCCAGATCCGGTGGCGTTGCGGTCAACAGGCCAAGCAGCATTTTCATGGGTGATGCTGAGCCGAGTCTCTCCAATTGACGTGGATTCGTGAACCAGTTGCGGGTTTGCGACGGCTGGGCGATCCGACTCAACCGCTGCTGGCCAGCTTCAACACGGCGGAATAACCCGGCTGCACTTCCATGCGCGCCACGACGCCACCGCGCTCCAGCAGGCCATGGGCACGCGGCAATTGCCAGCACGGCACTTGGGTGAACAAATGGTGCTCAAGGTGGTAGTTGACCCAGTAGGGCGCAATCAGCGCGCGCTCGAGCCAATTGGCGTGCGTGGTGCGGGCTTGGCGCAGCGGATCGGCCTGGTCGCGCCCGACCATTGCATGCTCGGCGATGTTGCGGATGCGGGTGACCAACGGCAACCAGGTGACCATGGGTAACAGCCACATCGCGAGCCACACCCACCCGTAGCCCGCCGCCGCAAACACGGCCAGGCCCAAGGCGTTGCCCAGCAGAAAGCGCCAGCCTCGCACCAGCTCTTGCGATTGGCGCTGCAGCGGCGAGGCAGCCTCAGCAGTATTCGAAGCGCCGTGCCGGGCACGCAGCGACCGCAGGCCTTGCACGACCGGCGCGATGCGCTGCTTGTAGAACGTCTGCCCCGTCACATCGCGCAGAACCTTGCGCCGAAGCGATTCGCGCGTGATCGGGAACGGCGCGGACAAACCCAGATCCGGGTCTTCGGCCTGCTGCACAAAGCGGTGGTGCTGCAGGTGATAGGGCCGGTACTGGTGCAGCGTGGCCGAGCAGAAGCACCGCGCCACCCCATCGTTGACACGCCGGTTGGCATGCAGCAACCCGTGGGCGGCGTCGTGCATCAGGATGAACAGCCCGAGCTGGCGCGTGCCAATGACCAGCACCGCCAGCGGGATGGTCATCGGCCACAGCGTGCCCATCACCATCGCCAGGCCGATCACCAGCCAGCAATGCGCCACCAGCCACAGCCCGCGCCAGGACGAGCGGGCACTCAACGCCCGCCACTCATCGGGGCTGAAGAAGTCTTCGGGTTTGGCGCGGGGGGCGACGGCCATGGGGCGGTGCGATTGGTGGGGCGCGAGCCGGAAGTGTAGAGGCCCGAGGTCAGGGGCAACGCGCAGAGAAATCGAATGGCGCGGCCGGGTTGGTTCAGTCCCTTGAATCGCCGGGCTGGGGCGGCAGTTTCGTCCCATCATCAAAGGCTTCCCAGCCTTGGCCATTGAAGGGGTCCACACCCAGTTGGCGCATCACATGGGGGAAGTCGACCATGACCCAGTTGTCGACGATCTTGCCGTCCTTGACGCGCCAGAAATCCATGTCGCGGATTTCCACTGGCTTGCTGGTGGGCGCGATGCCCATGAACTCGCCGCTGTGCGTGGCCTGTTGCGACCCAAAGGCGAATGGCACTTACTTTGGCGATTTCGAGGCGGTAGCGCGCGTAAGTGGTTGAAGGCAAAGGGAGGTGGCTAACCAATGGCCGATAGCATGGTTGTTTACGAGGCACCCAAGCCATCAACCAAAGGCTAGCCAGCATGGATCTTAAAGCTCAAGCCAACTTGCATCAACGTCGAAGCAGCATTGCGAGCCGCGCGAACTCGACCCAAGCCGTTGAGTTCTTCAACCTGCTGACGAGTCCGGAACTGCTTCAGACGACCGAAGCGCTGCTGCCCAAGCACCGCGAACGGCTGTATCCGCCGACGGTGACGCTGTCGATGTTCATTCGGCAGGTGCTGGAGGCCGATGGCTCGTGCCAGAAGGCAGTCAATGGCTGGGCAGCGCAGCGTGCGGCCGATGGTTTGAGCGCTTGCAGCGTTCGCACCGGTGGCTATTGCCGGGCTCGCCAGCGGCTGCCCCTGGAGATGGTCAGTGCGCTCACGCGCCAAACAGGCTCGT
>JBILYN010000351.1:0-4946 GCA_044377715.1 Aquabacterium sp. | reverse complement strand
GTGAACCGGCCACAGCCTTCGTCGCCGACTTCGTCGGCCGGGTCAATGCGCTGCCCGCCACGCTGCAGGCCGGCGGTGGCGTGCGCTTGGGTGACCAGGGATTGGACAGCATGCTGTTCGCTTGCCCGCACGACGGCCCCGCGGGCCGAGAAGTCACCGTCTACCTGCGACCCGAGGACGTGCTGGCCAGACCGCTGCGGCCCGGCGACGGCAATGTGTTCGAAGCCTGCATCGAGAAGATCGAATTTCTCGGTTCGTACTGCCTGGTTCAGGTGACCAGCCCTGCGCTGGGCGACCAGCGCTTGTCGGTCACGCTGTCTCCTAACTTTCTTGCAGAGCAGACATTGACGTTGGGCTCGCACCTGCCGCTGCGACTGTTGCCCGATCGCATGAGGATCTTCGCGTGAGCATGGCGCTGGTGCCGTCGCGCCACCAGACCGACCCGAGCGAGCGCGTCGCCCAGGCAGGACTGGCGCTGGTGGTCGCCTTGCTGCTGGTGTTTCTGGCGGCCCCGCTGGGGGCGATCCTCAAGCAAGCGCTGGAGGATGCAAGCGGGCGCTTTGTCGGACTGGCCAATTTCATCGCTTACGCCCGAACGCCGGCGCTGCTCGACTCCCTGCACAACAGTCTGTGGGTCTCGGCGCTGGTCACCGCGATCACACTACCGCTGGCTTTCGCGTTTGCCTACGCACTGCAGCGCAGCCGGATGCGCTTCAAACCGCTGTTTCGCGGCATCACGCTGTTGCCGCTGCTCGCACCCTCGCTGCTGTCGGCGATCTCGCTGATCTACTGGTTCGGCAACCAGGGCCTGCTCAAGGACGCGATGCAGGCGATCGGCATCGCGCAGATCTACGGCGCGCCGGGCATCGTGATGGCTGAATGCTTCGCGGTGTTCCCGCACGCGCTGATGATCTTGATCACCGCGCTGAGCGCCGCTGACGGCCGCTTGTACGAGGCCGCCGAAGCGATGGGCACGCAGACCTGGCGCCGCTTTTGCACGATCACGCTGCCAGGCGCCAAGTACGGACTGATCTCGGCCGCGCTGGTGACTTTCACGCTGGTGATGACCGATTTCGGCATCCCCAAGGTGATAGGCGGCAACTTCAACGTGCTCGCAACCGATGTCTTCAAGCTGGTGATCGGCCAGCAAGATTTCCAGCGCGGCGCGGTCGTCGCGCTGCTGCTGCTCGCGCCTGCGGTGCTGACCTTCGGCGTCGACCGCTTGATCGCATCCAAGCAGACAGCGATGCTCACAGCGCGCGCCGTGCCTTACCGACCCAAGGCTTCAGCCTGGCGCGATGGCTTGGCCACAGGCTACTGCGCGCTGGTCGCCGCGTTGGTGCTGGCGATGATCGGGATGGCGGTGTTCGCGTCTATTGCGAGTTTCTGGCCTTACAACTTGAGCCCCACGTTCAAGCATTACACGATGGGCCTGGTCGACGCCGAGGTCGGCGAGGCCTTTGTCAACAGCTTGACGATGGCCGCCGGCACCGCCTTTTTCGGCACCGCGCTGGTCTTCATCGGCGCATACCTGCTAGAGAAAACCCAGGGCGCAGACCCGCTGCGCAGCGCGGCGCGCTTGCTGGCGATGCTGCCTATGGCCGTGCCTGGACTGGTGTTGGGCCTGGGTTACATCTTCTTCTTCAACGCCCCCACCAACCCCTTGGGCGGGCTGTACCACTCGATGGCGCTGCTCACGCTGTGCACGATCGTCCACTTCTACACCACCGGGCACCTGACCGCGGTCACCGCACTGAAAGCGCTGGACGCCGAATTCGAAGCCGTTTCGGCGTCGCTGAAAGTGCCTTTCTGGGTGACTTTTCGACGCGTCACGCTGCCGATCTGCAGCCCGGCGCTGGTCGACATCGCACGCTATTTCTTCATCAACGCGATGACGACGATCTCGGCCGTGGTGTTTCTGTACTCGCCCGAGACCAAGGTCGCGGCGATCGCGATCCTCAACCTCGACGAAGCCGGCGAAATGGGGGCTGCTGCGGCCTGCGCCGTGCTGATCACCGCCGCATCGAGCCTGGCGATGCTCGCCTTCATGGGTCTGGCCTGGATGGTCGACCGAAAAACCCAAGCCTGGAGACACTGATGGACCGAGACCGCATCCTGCTAACGCCAGGACCCTTGACGACGACACTGCGCACCAAGCTGGCGATGCTGCACGACTGGGGCTCATGGGACGCGGACTTCATCGCCGTGACCGCCAGCGTTCGCCGCCGCCTGCTGGCGATCGTGCACGGCCAAGACAGCCATGTCGTCGTGCCCTTGCAAGGCAGCGGCACCTTCAGCGTCGAGGCTGCGGTGGCCACCGTCGTGCCCAGGGACGGCCATGTGCTGGTACTCGACAACGGCGCTTACTGCAAGCGCGCGAGCAAGCTCACGCAGATGATGGGCCGGCGCTGTAGCGTGCTGCCCTTCCCCGAGGACGAGCCGGTCTCGGCCGCGGCGCTCGAAGCGCGGCTGATCGCCGAGCCGTCGATCAGCCATGTCGTGCTGATCCACTGCGAGACCGGCGCAGGCGTCGCGAACCCGCTCGCCGCGGTGGCCGAGGTCTGCCAACGCCACGACCGCGGTCTGGTCGTCGACGCGATGAGCAGCTTTGCCGCGCTGCCGATCGACGCCCGCGAGATCCGCTTCGACGCCTTGGTCGCGGCCAGCGGCAAATGCCTGGAAGGCGTTCCCGGCATGGGCTTCGTGTTCATCCGCAAGGCCGTGATCGAAGCCTGTGCAGGCCACAGCCAGAGCCTGGCGATGGACCTGCACGACCAGTTCGAATACATGGAAAAGACCGGGCAATGGCGCTTCACGCCGCCCACCCATGTGGTGGTCGCGCTCAGTGAAGCGATGGCCCAGTTCGAAGAGGAAGGCGGCCAGACCGCCCGTCTTGCGCGTTATCAAGACAACTGCAAGACGCTGATAGACGGCCTGTCAGCGCTCGGACTCAAGCCTTTTCTCGCGTCCGAGCACCAGGCACCTATCATCGTCACCTTCCACGCCCCTGCGCACCCGGCCTACGACTTCAAGCGCTTCTACGATGCGGTCAAGGCGCGCGGCTTCATGCTCTATCCGGGCAAGCTGACCCAGGTCGAGACCTTTCGCGTCGGCTGCATCGGCGCGATCGGCCGCATCGAGATGCAGCAGGCTGTCGCCGCCGTGGCCGACGCGATGCACGAGCTCGGCCTGACCCGCCAGGCCGCTTGACCCTCCAGGAGCACGCATGGCCCGCAAGACCTCTCCCGAACACCCGGCGATCGTCGCGCTGCGCCAGTCCGGCGCCAACAAGGTCAAGGTCGCTTGCAGCGACATCGACGGCATCCTGCGCGGCAAGTACCTGCACAAGGACAAGTTCTTCGGCGCCGCCGAGCCTTACCCGCAGGGCGGCTTCGGCTTCTGCGACGTGGTGTTCGGCTGGGACTCGTCGGACCAGTGCTACGACAACGCCCAAGTCACCGGCTGGCAGCATGGATTTCCGGACGCGCTGGCACGGGTCGACTTGGCGACCGCGCGCCGCGTTCCCTGGGACGACCAGGTGCCGTTCTTCCTCGGCGATTTCGTCAACGCCGACGGCTCGCCTTACCCGGTGTGCCCGCGGCAAACGCTCAAGCGGGTGCTCAAGCGGGCCGAGAAGCTGGGCTTGCTGCCAATGGCCGGGATGGAGTTCGAGTGGTTCAACTTCGCCGAGACGCCGCAGAGCTGGGCCGACAAGCGCGGTGTCGGCCCGACCAGTCTGACGCCAGGGATGTTTGGCTACTCGCTGCTGCGAATGGCCGACAACAAACCCTTCTTCAACGCGCTGATGGACGAGATGCTGGCCTTCGGCGTGCCGATTGAAGGCCTGCACACCGAGACCGGCCCCGGTGTCTACGAGGTTGCGATCACGTTCAGCGAAGCGCTAGAGGCGGCCGACCGGGCGATCCTGTTCAAGACCGGCGCCAAGGAGATCGGCAAGCGCTTCGGCATCATGCCCAGCTTCATGGCCAAGTGGAACCAGGCCTTGCCAGGCTGCTCGGGCCACATCCACCAGAGCCTGAGCGACGGCAAGAAAAACGTCTTCCACGACGCCAAACGACCGAACGCGATGAGCACGGTCTTCGAGAGCTACCTCGCCGGCCAGGTCGCCTGCTTGATGGAGTTCGCGCCGATGTTCTGGCCCACCGTCAACAGCTACAAACGACTGGTCGACGGTTTCTGGGCGCCGGTCAAGCCGACCTGGGGGCTGGACAACCGCACCGCCAGCTTCCGCGTGATCGCCGGGTCGCCGAAATCCACCCGGCTTGAGACCCGCTGCCCTGGCGCCGACGTCAACCCCTACCTGGCGATGGCCGCGGTGATCGCCGCCGGTCTGCACGGCGTCGAGCAAGGGCTGAAGCTGACGACGCCGCCGATCACCGGCACCAACCAGGGGGCAGAGAAGACACCGCGCGCACCGCGCTCGCTGATCCGAAGCACGCAGAACTTCAAGGTCTCGACGATTGCCCGCGACTGGTTCGGCGACACCTTCGTCGACCACTTCGCCGCGACCCGCGAGTGGGAACACCGCCAGTGGCAGGATGCGGTGACCGACTGGGAGCTCAAGCGCTATCTTGAGATCATCTGAAGCCGGCCCACGACGGCATCTCTTGAAGACAATCTGTGAACACCCCATGAACATTCAGCGCTTCGCTTTCCCCACCGCGATCCACTTCGGCGCCGGCGCGCGCAAGCTGGTCGCCGCCCACCTGATTGAACTCGGCTTCAAACGCCCATTGATCGTCACCGACCGGGCGCTGGCTTCGCTGCCAGTGACGGCAGAGTTCAAGTCCCACCTCGCTGGCCTGAAGGTCGCGGTCTTCGACGGCGTGTTCGGCAACCCGAGCTGCGCGCAGGTGATGGCCGGTGCAGCGGCATTCAAAACCCATGAAGCAGACTGCGTGATCGGCTTCGGCGGCGGCGCGGCG
>JBILYN010000350.1:0-4959 GCA_044377715.1 Aquabacterium sp. | reverse complement strand
GGAAGGCAGGAAGGCCGGCCTGAAGACCTCAGCCCAGGCGCTGCCTGAGCAAGTCGTTGACCTGGGCTGGGTTCGCCTTGCCTCTGGAGGCTTTCATCACCTGGCCGACCAACGCGTTGAATGCCTTGTCCTTGCCGGCGCGGAATTCCTCGACCGATTTCGGATTCGCCGCGACGACTTCGTCGACGATCGCCGCCAGCGCACCGGTGTCGCTGATCTGGCGCAGGCCCATCGCGTCGATCAGGCCGTCGATCCGCGATGCGTCTGCCTGCGGGTCCGCCTGCGGGTCCGCCGCAGACCACAGCGCGTCCAAGACCTGGCGCGCGGCGTTGTGGCTGAGCGTGGCGTCGCTTATGCGGCGGATCAGCGCGGCCAGCGTGCCCGCGCCGACAGGGCTTTGGGCGATCGCCTTGCCCTCGGTGTTGAGCCGGCGCGAGAACTCGCCCATCAACCAGTTCGCGACCAGCTTTGGCGCGCCGCAGCCGTCACGTGCGGCTTCGTAGAAGCGCGCGAAGGCGAGGCTCTGAGTCATCACCGCGGCGTCGTCCACGGCCAAACCGTCCTGCTGCTGGAAGCGCAGCGCCATCGCCGCCGGCAACTCGGGCAGGGTGGCGCGAACCGCTTCGATCCAGTCGGGCGCGATCACCAGCGGCGGCAGGTCGGGGTCGGGGAAGTAGCGGTAGTCGTGCGCGTCTTCCTTGCTGCGCATGGCCCGGGTCTCGCCGGTGTCAGGGTTGAACAACACGGTGGCCTGGCCGATCGCCAGGCCGTCTTCGATCTGGTCGATCTGCCAGTTGATCTCGAAGTCGATCGCCTGCGCCATGTTGCGGAAAGAGTTCAGGTTCTTGATCTCGCGCCGGGTGCCCAGCGCCGCGCCGGGGCGCCGCACCGAGACGTTGGCGTCGCATCGGAAGCTGCCTTCCTGCATGTTGCCGTCGCAGATGCCGAGCCACATCACCAGCACATGCAAGGCGCGGGCGTACTCCACGGCCTCGGCCGATGAGCGCATGTCGGGCTCGGTGACGATCTCGAGCAGCGGCGTGCCAGCGCGGTTCAAATCGATGCCGCTGCACGGGCGACCATCGTCGCCGTGGTAATCGTCATGCAAGCTCTTGCCGGCGTCTTCTTCAAGGTGGGCCCGGGTCAGCCGAACCGTCCTGGGCTGGCCGGCCAGCACGAAGCTGACGCTGCCACCTTGGACCACCGGCGTCTCGTACTGACTGATCTGGTAGCCCTTGGGCAGGTCGGGGTAGAAGTAGTTCTTGCGCGCGAAGATCGACACCGGTGCGACTTTCGCACCCACCGCCAGCCCGAGCCGGATCGCGAGTTCGACGGCGGCACGGTTCATCACCGGCAGCGTGCCCGGCAGCGCAAGATCGACCGCACAGGCCTGGGTGTTGGGCTCGGCGCCGAATGCCGTCGATGCGCCGGAGAAAATCTTGCTGCGGGTCGACAACTGCGCATGGGTCTCCAGGCCGATGACGACCTCGTAACCGCGGATCAATGGGGCGCTGTTCATGTCGAAGGAGGTGCCTGAAGATGCCAATCGGTGGCCTGTTGCAGCGCGTGCGCGGCGTGCAGCAACTGGCCTTCGGCAAAGTAGTTGCCGATCAGCTGCAAGCCCACCGGCATGCCGTGGGCACCGAATCCGGCCGGCACGCTCATGCCCGGCAGCCCCGCCAAGCTGGCCGGCAGCGTGAAGATGTCGGCCAGGTAGGTCTGGACCGGGTCGTCCGCCATGCGCCCGAGCGGCCAGGCCACGCTCGGTGCGACCGGGCCAGCGATCAGGTCGCACTGCGTGAAACAGTGCTGGAAGTCGTCGGCGATCATGCGCCGCAGCTTTTGCGCCTGCAGGTAGTAGGCGTCGTAGTAGCCGTGCGACAGCACATAGGTGCCGATCATGATGCGGCGCTTGACCTCGGGGCCAAAACCCTCGGCGCGGGTCTTGCGGTACATGTCGGTCAAGTCGCCATGATGCGCCGCGCGGTGGCCGAACTTCACACCGTCGAATCGGCCCAGGTTGGAACTGGCCTCGGCCGGCGCGATGATGTAGTAGACAGGGATCGACAGCTCGGTTCGCGGCAGGCTCAGTCCCACCAGCGTGGCGCCGAGTTTTTCAAGCTCGGCCAGCGCAGCGCGAACAGCGGCAGCCACGTCAGTCGAGAGGCTGGCCGGGAAGAACTCCTCGGGCAGGCCGATGCGCAGCCCGGCCAGCGGTCGCGCCGCGCTCGCACCGACCCGGGCCTGCAGCATCTGGGCGTGAAAGTCCTGAGGCGGGCGTTCGGCGCTGGTGGCGTCGCGCGCATCGAATCCGCTCATCGCCGACAACAGCATTGCGCAGTCCTCGGCTGACCGGGCCAGCGGACCCGCCTGGTCCAGGCTGGAGGCGAACGCGATCATGCCGTAGCGGCTGCAAACGCCATAGGTCGGCTTGATGCCGGTGATGCCGGTAAAACTGGCCGGCTGGCGGATCGAGCCGCCGGTGTCGGTACCGGTCGCCGCAGGCAGCAGTCGAGCGGCCACCGCCGCGGCCGACCCGCCCGACGAGCCACCCGGCACACGGCTCAGGTCCCAGGGGTTGTGCGCAGCACCAAAAGCTGAATTCTCGTTGGCCGAGCCCATCGCGAACTCGTCGCAGTTGAGCTTGCCCAGGCTGATCGCGCCGGCGCCCGGCAAGCCGCCGGGCTCGCCGTCGCCCAGCCGCGCCACCACGGTGGCGTCGAAGGGGCTGCGATAGCCAGCCAGCATCTTCGATCCGGCGGTGGTGACATGCGCGGTGGTGACGAAGATGTCTTTGTGCGCGATCGGAATGCCCAGCAGCGGTGCAGCGTCGCCGGCTGCGCGCCGAACGTCGGCGGCGCGCGCCGCAGCGAGCCCGCCCTCGGCGTCGACTTGCAAGAAAGCGCCGAGCGAGCGATGCGCCTCGATACGCGCCAGCAGGTGCCGGGTCAGTTCTTCACTCGAGACCGACTTGCCGGCCAGCGCGCGGGCCAGCTCGGCCACGCCCATTTGATGCAGTGTCATTCGATCACCCTAGGCACCAGGAATAGCCCGTCCTCGACCATCGGTGCGCTGCGCTGGTTGGCTTCGCGTTGGTCGGCTTCCGTGACCCGATCCTCCCGCAAACGCAGGCTCACCGCCTGCACCGCCGACAGCGGCGTGTACAGCGGCTCGACCCCACTGGTGTCGACGGCGCTCATCTGCTCGACGATCCGAAAAAAGCCATTGAGCTTGGCCAGCATATCCGGCGCTTCATCAGGGGATAGTTCAAGCCGGGCCAGCTGGGCGATGCGGCTGACGTCTTGCGGGGTCAAGGCCATGGGGGCAGGGTGTCCAGGAACGAGTTTCCTGCCGAGGAAACGTCAGGATGATGGGTTATTATCTATGGTTATCCGCCAGCCTTGATACCAGCATTGCTGACTCACGCCTTCCCAACTTGGCCCACTCGAGCCTTCGTTCCTACTTGTTGCCCGCTGCACTGCGTTGTCGCGCCAGCCGGGCCCGTTCCAGAACACCACCAGCCGACAGGCGGCCGCAAGTTTCGAGCGGCCACACCCTGTCGATTGACCTGATCGCCTGACAGTCCCATGTACGGTTTCCTGCGCAGCTACTTCTCCACCGACCTGGCCATCGACCTCGGTACCGCCAACACGCTGATCTATGTGCGTGGCAAAGGTATCGTGCTCGACGAACCGTCGGTGGTCTCTATCCGCCATGAAGGCGGCCCTCAGGGCAAGAAGACCATCCAGGCCGTCGGCAAGGAAGCCAAGGCCATGCTCGGCAAGGTGCCCGGCAATATAGAGGCCATCCGGCCGATGAAGGACGGCGTGATCGCCGACTTCACCGTCACCGAGCAGATGCTCAAGCAGTTCATCAAGATGGTCCACCCGCGCTCGCTGCTCAGACCGAGCCCGCGCATCATCATCTGCGTGCCCTGCGGCTCGACCCAGGTCGAGCGCCGCGCGATCCGTGAATCGGCGCTGGGCGCCGGCGCCAGCGACGTGTTCCTGATCGAAGAACCGATGGCAGCGGCCATCGGCGCCGGACTGCCGGTGTCCGAGGCCTCGGGCTCGATGGTTGTGGACATCGGCGGCGGCACCACCGAAGTCGGCGTTATTTCGCTCGGCGGCATGGTCTACAAGGGCAGCGTTCGGGTCGGTGGCGACAAGTTCGACGAAGCCATCATCAACTACATCCGTCGCAACTACGGCATGTTGATCGGTGAGCCCACGGCCGAGTTGATCAAGAAGAGCATCGGTTCGGCCTTCCCCGGCAGCGAGGTCAAGGAGATCGAGGTCAAGGGCCGCAACCTGTCCGAAGGCGTGCCGCGCAGCTTCACGATTTCGTCGAATGAAATCCTTGAGGCGCTGACCGACCCGCTCAACCAGATTGTCTCGGCCGTCAAGAATGCGCTCGAACAGACCCCACCAGAACTCGGTGCCGACATCGCCGAGCGCGGCATGATGCTCACCGGCGGCGGTGCGCTGCTGCGTGACCTCGACCGCTTGCTGGCCGAGGAGACTGGCCTGCCGGTGCTGGTTGCCGAAGACCCGCTGACCTGCGTGGTGCGAGGCTGCGGCATGGCGCTCGAGCGCATGGAGCGGCTGGGGTCGATCTTCACGTCGGAGTAAGCCCGGTGCGGCCAGGCGCCTTCTCTCGGCCCGGGCGCACCACCAGCGACCGCAGCGCGCTGGCTAGGGCAAACCGGGCAAACTGGGCAAACTGGGCAAGTGGCCGGTTGAGCCGGCTGGTGGCTGACTGACGATGTCGCTCGGCTCGATGGACCGCAACCCGCCGGCATTCTTCCGCCAAGGGCCGTCCGCACTGACCAAGCTGATGCTGTTTTCGGCCCTGGCGGTGTTCCTGATGGCTGCCGACAGCCGCTGGCGAATCACCCAGCCGCTGCGCGCGGCGCTGGCCACGGCGCTGCTGCCCATGCAACAGGCTCTGCAGACGCCG
>JBILYN010000349.1:0-4968 GCA_044377715.1 Aquabacterium sp. | reverse complement strand
CGTGCGACACGATTGGTCGCCGGCTTCGGCGGCGCTGAAGCCGTCCGTGCGCAAGCCGAGCAAGCGCTGGCTGATGACGACCTGCGCTGGGCGCTGGAGCTCAGTGCGTGGCTGGTTCAGTCGGATGCCAGCGCGACAGCGCGGGTCGATGCCGGTAGCCAAGCTGATCGCGCCCGGCTCGCAACGGTGCTGCGCGCAATCGGCCAGCGCACCACGGCTGCGAACATCCGCAACTGGTGCCTGACGCGCGCGCTCGACCTCGAAGGCAAGCTCGACTTGAACCGCTTCCGCCGCCACCGCTTTTCGCGCAGCGATGTGCTGGGCAGCTCGCCCGAAGCCTTTGTCCACACGCTGCGGGTGATCCTAGACCCCGACAAGTCAGTCGGGCTCGACGAAGAACTGGCCTGGCGCTTCACGCCAGGCGGTGAACAGACCGGCTTGCACCTGCGCAACGGCATCGCTGCGATCACCGACGGCACGCAGGCCCAACTCGCGATCGAGCTCGACCTGCCGACCTGGGCCAACATCCTGTCGGGCAAGATCCGGATGAGCGAAGCGATGGCCAGCGGGGACGTCAAGGCGATCGGCGACCCCGCGCGAATCCTGGCGCTGCTGGCCTGTTTCGACCACCCCAGCCTGGGCGTCTAGTGTGGCCTTGCAGGCTGTGGTAACTTGAAAAAGCCGATGGATTTGCATTCGTGACCGGGCGCAAAGACGCGGTTTCGTGTCGCGAATCGCGGGCAACGCCGCACTGGATTTCACAAGCAGCGGGGGTCCGGCAAGAACGAGAGCCTGACCAAAGCGCTGGCCCTGACCACGGACAGCCGGCTCGCGATGCCCGGTCACAACGCGCCTGACCTGGTCCGCAGGGGCTGGCCGGCCAAGGTCAGCGGCGCTTCAGGGCAGGATCCCCAGTCTTTGCCAGAGCGCTGTCTTGCCTTGCTGGAAACTGGTAAACACAGCCGCCAGCTCCCGCAACGAGGCCTCCTCGGTGGACAGCACCAGGCCATCCTTGACGAGTTGGCCCCCCAGGCTGACCAGCAACTGCCAACCAGCGCTCACGAAAGCGTCTTGGGTCAAGCCCGGCGTCTCGACCAGCAGCATCGCCGCCACCATGTCGACAAAGCTGACCTCGATCGCGCTGCCCAAGGCGGGGGCCGCGAAGTAGTTCAGGCGCTGCCCGTCCATCACCTCGGCACGGATGAAGCGGTTGAGCGCTTGTGCCATGGCCGGCTGCACAGCGCCGGCCTTGGGCTGCACATGGCCAGCACTGATCAGCAGCATCGCGACCTCGATCAGATGGGCCTGGGTCTTGCCCGCCAATTCAGGACGCGCAGCCATCTCGCCCAAGGTCAGTTCGCCCTGAGAAAAACCCTGCATCAGCGCTTGGTAGAGTTCGGGCCGTCCGCTGGCTGGGCCATTCGGGGTTGGAAAGACGATGGCCCCGCTGGTCTCGATCGCCAATGGAAACAGGCAGATCCGGCGCAGAGCAGCGGCATGCTCGCGGGCGTTCAGCCGTGACAGGCCTTTTTGAAAGATGTCGCGCCGAAAGCCCTTGTTGGCCGCAAAGTCCAGCAAGGTCTGGTGCAAGACGGTGTCGGTCGTCTCCGCCAGCAGCGGCAGCAAACCGGCCGGGGCTGACCGGTGGTCCAGGTTTTCCAGCAGGCAAGCGCTGCCGAGATAGTCCAGCTTGGCCCGCGCGCCATCTTGTGCGACCGCCGCGAAATCGACGATCTGCCAATCGCGGTTGAGGTATTCATGGGCCAGGTAACGGCTGTCTGCCTTGGCTGCAGTCGCCAGACGCAGCGCGACGTCGGGGTGCGCGCTGAAGTACTTCGCACCGCCCTCGCGCAGGCGCTCGACGAAGCCCAGCGCCAGCTGCGCCTGCAAGTCGGAGCGGGCCGGGTGCTGGTCGGCGTGGGACCTCATCAAGCGCTGCAAGGGCACCATGGCCGAACAGCCCGGCGCGCAGTTGTAGGCGATGTAGACCAGACCGCCGGGTTTGAGAAAGCGGCGGATGAACTCGATGATGGCCAACTGGTTAGCGCGCGACACCCAGCTGTAAACGCCGTGCAGCGCGATGAAGTCGAATTCGGGCCAGCCCCCTGCGGCGGACTCGGCCAGCTGCGCGAAGCTGGCCTCGTGGAACTCGACGTTGGCGATGCCGCTGGCAGCCGCCATGCGCCGACCCTGGGCCACATGGCCCGGGTTGAAATCGAAGCCCCAGAACCGGCCGACCGGGTTGGCCGCGGCCATCAACGCGGTGCCAAATCCCTGGCCGCAGCCCAGATCGGCATAGGCATAGGGCTGGTCCAACGCTGGCGTGCGGTAGCCCAGCAGCGTCGCGGTGGTGCTCAACCAAACCGGTGTCAACTCTCGGCTAAAGCTATCCAGGTAGTTGATGTCGGTGACATAACCTTCGTTCCAGATGTCCATGATGTGCCCTGGGTGATGGTGTTCTGAAAGGCGCAGGGACGAGGCCTCTGCTGGTCCCGACCCGTTACAGACCAAGCCTTGATCGGCTTGATCACCGCTCGTTCATCGCGCCGCCAAAAGCCTTGAACACCGGCTTGGCGAGGTAGTTCAGGATCGATCGGCTGTCGGTGCGGATGTCGACCGATGCGGTCATGCCGGGCTTGGTTCGACCCCGGCGAGCTTGGCGCCGGGCGCGGCCGGGTCGATCCGAACCTGGGCCCGGTAGTACGGCACTGCCTGGCCGTTCGCGCCCTGATCGACCAGCGTGTCGGCGCTGTCGGGCAAGATCCGGATGAGCGACGCGATGGCCAGCGGGGACGTCAAGGCGATCGGCGACCCCGCGCGGATCCTGGCGCTGCTCGCCTGTTTCGACCACCCCAGCCTGGGGCTTTAGAGTCCGGCCACGCAACAGACCCGGAGACGATTACTCCGAGATCCAGTTCGGCTTGCGCTTTTCGGAGAAGGCCTTCGGCCCCTCGATCCAGTCACGGCTCTTGCGCAGTCGAGCGACGGCGTCGTACTCCACTTTTGCAGCGGCAAAGACGTCGGCGATGGCCAAACCGTCCATCGCCGCTTGCTTGGTCGCGCGCAGCGACATCGGCGAGCACTCGAGCATCATCGCGGCCCATCGCTTGGCCTCGATCAGCGCTTGACCTTCAGCGGCCAGCGCGGTGACGAAGCCCAGTTCGTAACCCTCCTTGGCAGAAACGTGGCGCGCGGTCAGCATCATGCCCATCGCGCGCTTCATGCCAATGGTGCGCGGCAGCCTGTGCATACCGCCGGCGAGCGCTGCCAGGCCCACTTTCGGCTCGGGCAGCGCGAATTTGGCGTTTTCAGCCGCGATGATGATGTCGCAGGCCAGGGCGGTCTCGAAACCACCGCCCATTGCCACGCCGTTGACAGCAGCGATGATCGGCTTGTCAAGACCTTGGCGCGACGTCAAGCCCGCAAAGCCCGACGCCACGAAGCCACGCGCACCGCCGCCGGCCTGGTACTTGAGGTCGTTGCCGGCAGAAAAAGCTCGCGTTCCTGCGCCGGTGACGATCGCGACCCACTGCTCGGGGTCGGCAGCGAAATCGTCCCACACGCCTTCGAGTTCAAGGTGCGCAGGGTGGTGCAGCGCGTTCATCACGTCGGGGCGGTTCAGCGTCACGATGGTCAGGTGGCCTTCGCGTTCGATCTTGCAGAATTCATGCATTGGAGTCTCCTTGGATAGACAGGGCTGTGACCTCGGCGCCGATCGAGAGTGACGTCGGCTTTGCACTCGGTGCGGCCCTGAGTATGCTTTTTCGGGCAAAGCCGCGCTTGGCAAGGCTTGTTTCGATCCTTGCGCCGGCTACGCCTCAATTTTTAGGCACTCAAACGCCTCCGATTTCTTTACAAATTTCAGCGCCTTACCTACTAATTTTTCGGAAATATCGCATGCAATCAAAAGCTGTTGTGTCGAGCAAAGGGCAGGTCACATTGCCCGCAGCGATGCGCAAGATTCTGGGTATCGTTGCTGGATCGCACATTCATTTCGAACTGCGTGGCAACGAATTGGTCATCAAGCCAGAGCCTCCCATGAGCGCTTACAGAGGCATGCTCAAGCGCTACAAGCTCGACCCGGCAGATCTGGCCATTCCCAAGGAGCAGGACCGGGAAATCTTGTGAACCTTGTCGATTCTTCGGGCTGGATCGAGTACCTGCCCGACACGCCGCGAGCCGAGCTGTTCGCTTCAGCGTTTCGAGCAGCGAGAACACTTGCTGGTGCCGGTGATCGCCTTGTATGAGGTGCACCGAGTCCTGAGCCGCAAGATACCCACTGAGCGCCCCAAGGCCGGCCGAAGCCGGCCGCCCCCCGTGGGGATCAAGCAAAGTGGCAAAGCCACATTTGCTTGAGAGGCATTGGCGGCATGCCTGAACGTGATGCGGATGGGGTTGGTGCTCGAACTCAGCGACAAGCGCGCCATTGCCGCTTCTGAAGTGGCGCAGCGCCACCGGCTCGCGATGGCCGACGCCGTGATGTACAGCATGGCCTGGAACATCAGGCCGCCTTCCTGACGCAGGACCAGGACTACCAGGGACTGCCTGGTGTGCGCTACTTGCCGAAAACCTGAATTCGCAGCCATCGCGCGAGCAGCACGGACCGCTATGCGCCCTTTCAGACGATCTTCGATGCGTGCCCGGCCCAGTAGCGGTCCTTGAGCAAGCGCTTGTACAGCTTGCCGGTGGCGTGGCGCGGCAGCTCGGCTTCAAAGTCGACCGACTTCGGGCACTTGATGTGCGAGAGGTGCTGCCGGCAATAAGCGATCAAAGCCTGCTCGAGCTCGGGGCCGGCGTCGCGCATGTCGCGCGGCTGCACCACCGCCTTGACCTCCTCGCCGAACTCCTCGTTGGGCACGCCCAGCACCGCGCAGTCTGCCACTTGCGGGTGGTTGATCAGCACGTTCTCGGCCTCCTGCGGGTAGATGTTCACCCCGCCCGAGATGATCATGTAGGCCTTGCGGTCGG
>JBILYN010000347.1:0-4997 GCA_044377715.1 Aquabacterium sp. | reverse complement strand
CGCCGACGCGGTGCAACGCCTGGCCGCGATCCGGGCTCAGGCCGATGTCGTGCCGGACCCGGTCGCGCGGCTGCTGGGCAACCGTGATTTGGCCGAACTCGGTGAGCAGGCTTCGGCTGCGTTGCTGGCTTGGTCGCGCCGGTGGGTCCGGCGCGCCGGTGCCCGGCTTGGCAGCCGAACGCCGCCAGCCAATTGCACGATCACCGAGGTGCCGGCGCCCGACCAGCCGCTGTTTCTCTGTGGCGCGCGAATGACTTATTACTCGGCGATCCTGCCGATCAGCGACGGCTTGGGGCTGGCCTATGCGATCACCCGCTACGACGGCCGGGTCGTGATCTCGCCCACCTCTTGCCGCGAGTTGATGCCCGATCCGGAGGTCTTTGCCTTGTGTCTGCGTGACAGCTTCCAGGAGTATCTGGCGCTGGCTCGTTCGCCTCGCCGCCGATCCGTCGGCCAGCGCCGCTCGACCGGCGCGGCGCTGGCCAGCCGACATTGAGCCCGGCCTGCAGAGCTTTCAGATCGGCAGCGCCGCATGGGTCATCAGGCGGTAGACCATGCCAGGCAAGCCGGCCGGATTGAACCCCTGCCAACGGCCCTCGTCCTGGGCCAGTCGGTCGGCGACGATGCACAACACCATCGCGTTGAAGCCCAGGCCGCTGTGGCTGCCCGCGACGCGGATGTTTTCCCAGCGCGCGTCCAGACCCTGCACCGTGGCTTCCTGCGGCGGCACCACGCCGTCGCTGATCGAGTACAGACAACTCATCGGCAGATCCGGCAGCAGGTGTTCGCGCAGCTTCTTGGCGCGCGGCTGCATCACATGCACGTCGGTGCCCATCGGGTGGGCGATCATCCGGTAGAGCGCCTTGACCAGTGGCGGCGATTGGCTGCCCTCGGGGTCGACGCTCACCGGGCTGCCCAGCGTGATGATCTGGCGCACGCATTCGCTGGCCTGGTGCGCACCATAGAGTGCAAACACGCCCCCCAGGCTCCAGCCCACCAGGCTGACCTTGCGGCCGGTCTGGTGGTGCAGGTGGCGGATTTTCTGCTCCAGCGCCTCTGCGTGGCGGCGTTGAAAACCGATGTTGCGGCCCAGCCCCCAGGTCTGGACTTTGTAGCCCCGGCCACGCAGAAAGGTCTTGAGCGCGACCAGGGTGATCTCGTCGGCCATGAAGCCCGGCAGCAACAACACCGGGTGGCCGTCGCCCTTCGGCGCAGCGCCCAGCAAAGGCCAGGTGAAAGGCAGCATCGCGATCTCGACCAGCGCCCGCCACTCCAGCAACGAATGCAGGCGCGCAGGGCTGCCTTGGTGAGGGTGTCGCGTGGCCATCGCAAGCGATTGAAGTCGGTCTGTGCGAATTGTCGCCGGCCCAGCGGTGTCGGCGGAGGGTGATCGGCCTAGCCGCGGCAGCGACCCGCGCATGCACGGGCATCAGACCGGTTTTTCGGCTGTGGCGCTGCCGACATCGGTCTAACCCATGTCTTGATGGGTAAGTCAAATCCCATGCCAAGTCAAGGACCGGTACGAGTTTGCGGCAATCTGACAACGCATTAGGCCTGGGCTGGCCTAATGCGTGTCAAGATCGAGCTTGGGCGACGCCCAACGTAATCAATAGCAGGAGCATCCGCCATGACCAAAACATCAAATTCGCGCCGCCAAGCTGCGCTGAGCACCCTCTCGCTGGCGATCTCTGCCATTGGCGCGAACCTGCTGCTGCCTGCAGCCGCCATCGCGCAAAAACCTGCCGAGATCCGCATCGCGCTGATCGCCAGCAAGAGCGGCCCGCTGGAGGCCTACGCCAAGCAAACCATCATCGGCTTCAACCTCGGCCTGGACTACGCCACCGGCGGCAGCTTCGCGGTCGAGGGCAAGAAGCTGGTGGTGATCGAGAAGGACGACCAGGGCAAGGCGGACGTGGGCAAGAGCGCGCTGGCCGCAGCTTACGCTGACGACAAGGTCGACATCGCGGTCGGTCCAACCGCATCGCCTGTCGCGCTGGCCATGCTGCCGGTGGCCGAGGAGTACAAGAAGATCCTGCTGGTCGAGCCCGCGGTGGCCGATTCGATCACCGGCGACAAGTGGAACAAGTACATCTTCCGCACCGGCCGCAACTCCAGCCAGGACGCGATCGCCAACGCGGTCGCGCTGGACAAGACCGGCACCACGCTGGTCACGCTGGCGCAGGACAACGCTTTCGGCAAGGACGGCGTCAAGGCTTTCCGGGAAGCGCTGAAGAAGTCCAAGCTCGCGCACGAGGAATACCTGCCCGCAGCGACCACAGATTTCACCGCCGCCGCCCAGCGCATCATCGACAAGCTCAAGGACCAGCCCGGTCGCAAGATCGTTTGGATCATCTGGGCTGGCGGTAACCCGTTCAAAATTGCCGACCTCGACTTCAAGCGCCACAACATCGAGATCGCCACCGGCGGCAACATCCTGCCGGCGATGACCGCCTACAAGCAGTTCCCCGGCATGGAAGGCGGGCTGTACTACTACTTCGGCATCCCGAAAAACCCGGTCAATGAGTGGCTGGTGGCCAACCATTACACCAAGTACAAGTCGCCGCCCGATTTTTTCACCGCCGGTGGCATGAGCGCGGCGATCGCGGTCGTCGAGGCGCTGAAGCGCACCAAGGGTGACACCAACACCAACAAGCTGATCGCGGCGATGGAGGGCATGAGCTTCCAGACGCCCAAAGGCAAGATGGTGTTTCGCAAGGAAGACCACCAGGCGCTGCAGGACATGTACCACTTCAAGATCAAGGTCGACCCGGCTTTTGCCTGGGGCGTGCCGGAGTTGGTGCGGGAGATCAAGGCCGAAGAAATGCAGATTCCGATCCGGAACAAGTGATCGTTCGGCTACTGCGCGACCGGGATCCGTCGTTGCGGGTCCCCCCGTCAATCCTCACGTAGCGCTGCTACGTTCCGGTTGCCAGGTCCTCCCGCGCCTAGGCTGCCGGCCGCTCGCTACGCCTTTGGCCGGTGGTACTCCAAAGAACCGAAGTCAACTCATCGCGGACGCGAGGAACCTCCCCCTTGCTCGAAACCCAGGACCTGACCATCCGTTTTGGCGGACACGTGGCCGTCGACCATGTGTCCTGCGCTTTTGCGCCGGGCACGCTCACCGCCATCGTCGGCCCCAACGGCGCGGGCAAGACCACCTTCTTCAACCTGATCTCGGGTCAGCTGCCGGCCAGCGAGGGCAGGGTGCTGCTCGACGGGCAGGACATCACCCGATTGCCGGCGCCGCTGCGCACCAGGCTCGGGCTGGGTCGCGCCTTCCAGCTGACCCAGCTGTTTGCCAACCTGACGGTGCTTGAGAACGTGCGCTTGGCGATCCAGGCCCGCGAGGCTGGGCGTGGTCGCGGTGGGGCTTGGGGCGGGGTGGACTTCTGGCGTGTCTGGCTCGACCGCAAGGCCTGGATTGACGAGGCGCAGGCCATCCTGACCCAGGTGCGGCTGGCCGACAAGGCGCAGGCTCATGCCAGCAGTTTGCCGCATGGCGACCAGCGCAAGCTCGAGGTGGCGCTGCTGATCGCGCTCGACCCCCGGGTCTTCATGTTCGACGAGCCGACCGCCGGCATGAGCGTCGACGAGGTGCCGGTGATCCTGGACCTGATCCGCGCGCTGAAGGCAAGACCCGATGCCACCATTTTGCTGGTCGAGCACAAGATGGACGTGGTGCGTGAACTGGCGGACCGCATCATCGTGCTGCACAACGGCCAACTGGTCGCCGACGGTGAGCCGGCGGCGGTGATCGCCTCGTCTATCGTGCAGCAAGCCTACCTCGGCGGCCCCGCCGCCGAGCCGGAAGGGCAACCTGCATGAATGACGAATTCCTGGTGCTGCGAGCTGTGCACACCCACATCGGCGCCTACCACATCCTGCACGGCGTCGACTTCGCGGTGCCCGAGGGCCAGGTGACGATGCTGCTGGGTCGCAACGGCGCGGGCAAGACCACCACGCTGCGAACGATCATGGGTCTGTGGCCGGCCAGCGCGGGCGAGTTGCGCTTCAACAACCGGTCGATCAAAGGCCAGGCCACGCCTGACATCGCGACCCAGGGCATCGCCTACGTGCCCGAGAGCATGGGCATCTTCAGCGACCTGACGGTCAAGGACAACATGGTGTTGGCCGCCCGCGCTGCGCGCCACGCAGGCGAGCTCGACACCCGACGGCTGGAATGGATCTTCGAGCTCTTCCCTGCGTTGAAGAAATTCTGGCTCTACCCGGCGGGCAAACTGTCGGGTGGGCAAAAGCAGATGCTGGCCGTGGCCCGCGCCATCATCGAGCCGCGTTTGCTGATATTGATCGACGAGCCCAGCAAAGGCTTGGCGCCATCCATCGTCCGCAACCTGATCGACGCTTTCCATGAACTCAAGCGCCAGCGCACCACCATCTTGTTGGTCGAGCAGAACTTCGCGATGGCCCAGGCGCTGGGAGACCAGGTGGCGGTGATGGACAACGGCCGGGTCGTGCACCGCGGCAGCATGGCCGAGTTGGCCGAAGATCAAGCCCTGCAGCAGCGGCTGCTGGGCCTGTCGCTGGGAGCGGCTGCATGACGACCATCATCTCCCAAGCCCCGCCGCAGGCCGTCCCGAAGGCCGAGTTCGACTGGCGCCCGCTGGGCTTGCTGGGCGGGCTGATGGGGCTGGCCTTACCCGCCATCGCCAGCCCGAGCAGTTGGTTGACGCTGACCGTCGCCGGGCTGGCGATGGGGCTGATCATCTTCGTGATCGCCTCGGGCCTGACGCTGGTGTTCGGCTTGATGGATGTGCTCAATTTCGGCCACGGCGTGTTCATCGCGCTGGGCGCTTTCGTCGCCACCACGGTGATCGGCGGGCTGGCCGATTGGGCTGGCGAATCGGCGCCGGCCCAGTTTGCCAGCGTGTTTGCGGCGATGCTCGCTGCGATGGTCGTGGCGGGCGCGGTGGGCTGGGCCTTCGAGCGCGTGATCGTGCGGCCGGTCTACGGCCTGCATCTCAAGCAGATCCTGATCA
>JBILYN010000084.1:0-15241 GCA_044377715.1 Aquabacterium sp. | reverse complement strand
TGCAGCTTGCGTATCACCGGCTCCGGTGTGCCGGCAGGCGCCATCACCGAAAAATTTGCATAAGCCACCAGCTGCGGGTAGCCCGCCTCCACGAAGGTCTGCACGCCATCCGGAATGATCGAGCGCTCAGCCCCCATCGACGCCATGATGCGTGTCTTGCCCGCGATGTGCAGGGGCACAGCGGTCGAAATGCCGTCGATCTGCAGATCGATGCGCCCGCTGATCAAATCCAGCGTCGACTGCGAAGTGCCCTTGTAGGGCACGAACACTGCCTTGATGCCCAAGCTGCGGACGATCAACTCGGCGACGATATGCGAGGCGGTGCCGGTGCCCACCGTGCCGACCGACAGGCCTTCTGGCTTTTGCTTGGCGTATGCCACCAACTCGGCCACCGTCTTGACCGGCAAGCTCGGTGATCCGTTGAGCACGAAGGCCTGCTTGGTCACAGACGAGATTGGCGCGAGGTCGCTGGCTTTGTAAGGTAGGTTTTTGTAAATGTGCGGGTTCAATGCAACGACGGCCGGTCCGCCAAAGAACAGCACATAGCCGTCCTTGGGCGCTTTGGCGACGTAGTGGGTGGCCACGATGCTGCCCGCGCCAGGCTTGTTTTCGACGACCACGCTGGTCCGCAAGGTCTTTTGCATCTCCTCGGCCACGCGCCTGGCGCTGACGTCGGTGGCGCCGCCTGGGGCGAAAGGCACCACCAGCGTGATCGGCTTGGAGGGGAAGTCTTGCGCGCTAGCCGGCATGCAGGCGGTCGCCGCGAGCACTGCGGCCGTTGCCAGTCGCGCTGCGTTCGCCAAGCGCGCTCCCAGTCGCAGCATGTCTGTCTTCGTTTTCATGGGTATCTCTCGTCGTTGATAGAAGCGGTCACTGCACGCGTCTGGCCATCATGCTGTTCAGGCGCGCAGCGACGATCTCCGAGGCCTCGGCCATGATGCGTGCGACAAGATCTGCGCAATTCGGGATGTCGTGGATCAGGCCCTGGACCATGCCGGTCGACCAGATCCCTGAGTTCTGGTCGCCGCCTTCGTAGACTGTTCCGCCGCGCACGCCTGCCACCAGATGCTTGATGTCGTCGATCGTGGCACCGCCTTTTCTCTCGATCGCCAGCACTTCTTGGCTCACCGTATTTCTGGCAACCCGGGTGGTGTTGGTCAGCGTGCGCATGATCAAGTCTGTGGCCAGTTCGTCATTGGCGACGATCTGCTCCTTGATGCGCTGGTGGATCGGCGACTCCACGGTGCACAGGAACCGCGTGCCCATGTTGATGCCCTCAGCGCCCAGCGCGAGAGCGGCCACCAGGCCGCGACCGTCGGCAAAGCCGCCTGAGGCAATCATCGGGATCGTGACCTTGTCGGCGGCCGCCGGAATCAGCACCAGGCCCGGCACATCGTCCTCGCCGGGGTGGCCAGCGCATTCGAAGCCGTCGATCGAGATCATGTCGACACCCACCTTCTGGGCTTTGACGGCATGGCGCACCGACGTGCATTTGTGGATGATCTTGACGCCGTGTTTCTTGAACTCGATGATGTGCTCTTCGGGGTTGTAGCCGGCGGTCTCAACAATCCTGACTCCCGACTCGATGATCGCCTGCCGGTACTCGGCGTAAGGGGTATGGCGCAGCGTCGGCAGGATCGTGAGGTTGACGCCGAACGGCTTGTCGGTCATCTCCTGGCACAGCTTTATTTCCTTGGCCAGGCCCTCAGGCGTCGAGTGAGTCAGCGCGGTCATGAACCCCAGCGCGCCGGCGTTGGCCACCGCCGACACCAGCGGCGCCCGTCCCACCCATTGCAAGCCGCCCAGCGCGATTGGATGCTCTACGCCGAACATTTCAGTGAACCTGGTGCGAAACATGGGACTCCTCTTGAATGGTGAACAGATAACGATACTTGATTGTCGATGACAAGTTCGCTGAAATCTTGTGTCTTGGCGCTATCGCGATTCAGCATCGCTTTGCGACGAGGTCAGCATCCCCGCAGGGGCTCCACACGGCAGCACTTTAAGCGCTGGCTGTGAGCGCTTGAACACCGACCCCGCAAGCACTGGCGCGACAGCGGCCGCTGCCCTGCCAAGGCTGGCCAGTCTTGTTCGGTAAATAACACTTAAACTGCCGTAACCGGATGATGTTGGGTAATGTCAAACCTGATCGGCATTTGTGGTCAGGGGTCGTTTTTTGGCGTTTTCAATGACGCGGGACTGGCCGCATGGGCTGCCGCTCTGCGATGGCACGGACAAGAAGGTTGGTGATGGATATCTCCGAAGAAGACGCGCAAAAGATCCTGCAGTTCAAACTCGCCGCCGAGGCCTACGAGGCCGCTGCAGCCCAGTTTCGACTCGCGGCCGAGCATCTGCAGCAAGGTGACACCGAAGCTTCGATTGCTGACAACAGGTCTGCTCTGGCAATGGTCGAAAAGCAACGAACCGCGAGCCACAAGCCGCCTGCACGACCGCGACCCGCCCCGAGCGCGCGCGTGCTGGTGGTCAAGAATCCGATCGTCGAGTACCTGAAGTTCTTGCTGCCGGCCTTGTTGCTGCTGGTTTTTCTGCTCTACATGGTGCTGTCAGGATCGACCGGGGACATCACCAAAAGCTACTCCACCATGACCGCCGGCGACGCGGCACGTGCCACAAGCTACCCCGAGCGCTGGGTGCCGAGTCGCAAAGGCCTGTGAGGCTTGGGTCCAGCCCCATGCAGATGGCGGGCGATCAATTGGGTGGGGGGACGGCACGGGCGCCGTAGCCCACGGTCATCAACGTGATGTCGTCAGACTGCTCGGCGCCGGCAACGAAGCGGTCGACCCGCGACATGATCTCGTCCGACAGCGACTGCGCGCCAGCGCCTTGCCAATCGGGCAGCGCCTGGGCCAGCCGCTGGTCGCCGAACAGCTCTGACTGTGGGTCGTGCGCCTCGGTGACGCCGTCGCTGTACATCACCAGCGTGTCGCCCGGTACCAGCGTGATGCTGGCATCGGTGAAGTCGTAGTCGGCGATCACGCCCAGCATGATGTCGCCCGTCAAGGCCAGGCGCTGTGCGCTGCCGTTGGCATGCCGCAGCCAAGGCGGGTTGTGCCCTGCATTGGCGTAGACCAGTTGCCCTGTCGGCAGGTCAAGCACTGCCAGGAACAAGGTGCAGAAGATCAGTGCGTCGTTGTGCTCGGACAGCGTCGCGTTGGCAAGCGCCAGGCAGCGCGCGGGTGATGGCACAGCGCCCGCAGCGGCGCGCAGCAGCGCGCGCGTCATCATCACGAACATCGCCGCCGAGATGCCTTTGCCTGAGGCGTCGCCGACCACCAGCATCAGCCGCCGCTCGTCGAGCATCACGAAGTCGTACATGTCGCCGCCGACCTCCTTGGCTGGTCGCATCAGCGCGTGCAGGTCGATGCTCGGCGGTAGCGCCTGCGCCGCCTCGCGCCGCGGCAGGTGGCTGGTCTGCAGATGCTGTGCCACCTCCAGTTCCTCGCGCAGGCGGCTGAGCTGCTGGCGCTCGGCCAGCGCTTGTCGAACCACTTGCAAGTCGCGCGTTCGTTCTTCCAACATGGCGCGTAGCCGGTCTTGCTGGCCCAGCACGCGCGAGGTCATCAGCCGCAGCGCCCGCCCGATCGACTCATCAGCGGCGGCGCCATCGCTGGCTCCGGCCGCCTGGGTCTGGGTGTCGCGCAGGTCGGCCTCCAGCGCTTCTTGTTCGGCGGGATCGAGCGATGCGGTCAGCCGTCGCAGCTCTTGGTCGATCAGCGCGCGGTGCTGCGCGCGTTGCAGCGTCTCGTCGAAGTCGCGCCGGGCCAACGCCAGCGCGTTGTCGTGGAACACCGCCACGGCCTGCGCGATCTGCCGGACTTCGGCGTCGCCTTGCTGGACCACCGGGCTAGAGAACAGATCGCCGGCAGACAGGGCTTGCACCGAGCGCGACACCGATTCCAGTGGGTCGAGCGCGCCGCGCAAGGTCGCGTGCAGCGCGACGCCCAGCACCGCCAGCAAGGCCAGCGCCAACGCGCCGGCCACGCCGACCAGCAGCAACTGGTTCTGGGCCGGCGCCTGGCTCAGGATGTGCAGCATCGCGACCGGGTAACCGCCCAGGTCATCCAGCGGCTGGCTCGTCAGCAGCATGCTGTGCTCGCCGTCGTCAAAACGTTTGACCTGAGCGACCTGCGGCAGCTTGGGCGTCAGGCCTGGCCAGCGCGCTGCATCGTTGGTCGCCAGCAGCGCTGAGCGGGTGTCGGTGAGAAAGTAGCTGTAGCCTTGTTCAAGGCTCGGTGTGATTCGCGCGGCCAGCTTGCTTGCATCGATCGCCGTGATGATGCTCGTCTGGGCATCCAGCGCCAAAGCGGTCACCAGCAGCAACTGTTGCGGCCCGGCGCCTGCGGCCAGCACGGTCAGTCCGGTCGAGCTGTCTTGCCGGTCCTTCAACTGGGCCAGCATCGCGCCGTCGATCAGCGGCTGCTGTGCCGGATCGGTGCTTGCCACCACCTGGCCATCGTTGCGCACCAGGTCCACCCTGGTCAGTGGCTCGGTCAGGCTGCGGTTGAGCAATGCCAGCGCTGGCAGCTCGCTTGATCGCGCACCGCCGCCGGCCAGCAGTTGTTCGCCCAGACGGCGTGCCTGGTCGGCCAACAAGGGTGCCAGCATGCGCTCGCGTATCACCCAGGCGTCTTGGGCACGGTCGAGCGTCATTGCGTCGCTGCGAGCCGCCTGTTGTTCCAATGCGATCAGCAAGGGCGTGGCGATCACCAGCGCCAGCAGCAGTGCGGCCAGCGCGCCCAAGCGCAGCACGCGCGAGCGCAGCAGTCCGTGGCCTTTCACGCCGGGTCCGCCCCAACGGCACGGCGTCGGTCTGCATCTGCCGGCACGGCCTCGCAGCACAGCAGGGCCGCTGCCAACGCCAGACCGACCGCAACGAAAGCCGTCGCGGCTGCGCCGACCCAGCCAGCCAACACAGGCGCGAGCGCTATGCCGACGGTCAACCCCAGGCCGCAGGGCCCGAGCAGGGCGCGCCAGCCAGTCACAGCATCCATATCAGGGTCTTGGTCCAGCCTATCGGTCAGGCTGGCCCGCGCCGCCTGCACGGCAACCCCGAGTCCTGCACCTGCGACGCCCTGGGCCAGCAGCATCCCGATCGAGCCGTCAGAGCATGCGCAGGCCAAGGCCGCCGACCCGGTCAGCGCAGCGCCCAGCGTGAACCAGGACCGGTGCTCCCAGCGGCGCTGCCAGCGCTGCTGCAGTCGACGGGTCGCAGCAAGCCCCAACACGCCGCACAGCACAATGCCCAGCCCGGCCAGTACAGCCCAGTTCGGCAATGCAGTCGCTGCCGGCCCGGCTTGCGCCCAGTGGCTGGCCAGCAGCAGCGAGTCGGCCATCGCCAGCGTCACCAAAGGCCAGCGCCAGTCGCCTGTTCCCGCCCCCAGCGTCTCGGGCCGTGGCGTAGTTTCGCTGAACTGGCGGCCAGCCTGTGCGTTGAACAGCAAGGCCTGCACCACCTCGGCCTGTGCTGGCAAGGCCTGCGCTGCGCGGCGCACTTGCCACGCCAACTGTTGCCAGGTCGCGTTGCAGCGGTCGACGCAGGCATTGGCCAGCTGCAGCACCTGGGCCGGCAGATCCGGCCCTCTCAACGGTTCTGGCAAGCCCAGGGTCCGCGTCCAGTCCAGCGCAGCGGCGCGCCGGCTCAGGCGGGCCAGGTGGCGCTGCGGGTTGTCGTGCGCACGCCAGCGCGCCAGCCGCAGGCATTCCCAGGCGAGCAGACCGCAAGCCAGGGCCACCAGCGCGATGTTGCGCAGCCCTTGCGCGTCGTCGGCGCTCGGGTCGTCCTGTGCCAGCCCGAGCAAGAGCCAGGTTTGCGCCGGCGATGGCAAGGCGATCGACGCCTGCAACTGGCCGGCCACGCTGCGCACCGTCGCGACCAGCATGGAGCTCGGCGCCAGCGTGCCGGCAGCGATGCTCAACCGGCCCTGCGCAGCGTCGGGGCCGGTGGACCACCGCACGGCACCGACCTGGTCAACCAGCAACAGGTAGCGAATACGTGAATCGACGGCGACCTGCTGTTCAAGATTGACCAGCATCGGCTTGGGCGTTGACGCTGCAAAGGACTGTGCAGTCAGACCAGTCAATTTATCGGTTAGGGTTTCGACCAGATGGCTGGCCTCCAATTTTTGCAAGCGCAGCGATTCAATGCGGTAGGCCTGGCGCATGTCGCCGGCGATCAGCCAGCCGGCCGCCGCCACCAGCGCTGTGATCAACGCGGCAGCCAGCGCCATCGCCGCGCCATGCTTGGCGGTCCTGGTTTGCGCTTTGAACATGGCGCGGCTCATGGCTCAATCATCCGGACCAGCGCGAGTTCTGCGCTCTGCAGATCGTCCAGTGTCTTCTTCAATTCGCCAGCGAGCGTGCCCACGGGGTTCGGTGCGGTCACCGGATGCGCCGCGATCGCGCGTTGCGCTGTGCCCTGGTCCAGACCTGCCAGGCTGGCCCAGGCCGGCCGCCATCCGAGCTGCAAACGGCGTGCGAACCACAGCGCCAGCAGGGTGCCTGTGCCGCACAGCAGCGCAAAGGCCAACAAGCCCGACCCGGCTGCAGCGCGCAACAGCAACAGGTTGAAGTCGCCGCCAGTCGACAGCGTCGCCAGCACCACGACGATCGCGCTGGGCTTGCCCTGGGCATCGACGACCACCTGTTCCAGCGCCCGCAGCTGGCCGGGTTCCGGCGTCCAGACGACGCGGCCTTCGCGCCAGGTCTCGACCAACCAGGACGCTGGCACGACACTGCCGATGCGGGTCAGGTCGGTGTCGAGCAAGACGCGGCCGTCGAGCGCGAACACCGATATCCGGCGTATCGCTTGCGACTGCGCGCGCTTGCGGTCCATCAGCGCCTGCACCTCGGTCATCGATTCAGGTCTGCGCCCACTGGCCATCGCGGCCCGCATCGTCTCGCTCAGGTCGACCAGCACCAGCTCATAGATCCGGTGCTCTTGCTCAACGAGCAAGCTGCGGTATCGCGCCAGGTTCAGCGCGCTGGTCAGCGCCACGGCCGCGACCACTAGCGCGGTCAGCACCAGGGCCAGCCTGACGGCCAGAGTGGCGTGGCGCCACATCAGCGATGCCTCCTGAGCACGCGCACATGGTTCAAGTCCTGCGCCCGTCGATAGTCGAACTCATCGGCCAACTCCCGAACAAAGTGCAGCCCAAGTCCACCCGCGCTGCGTTCTTCCAGCGGCAGCAAGAGGTCGGGTGGCGCTGCGTCGCGGGGGTCGAAGCCTGTGCCGTTGTCGGTGATCTCGATCACGGTCTCGAAGCCGGTCGCGCTGACCCGCACCCTGATCCAGCCCTCATGGGTGCCTGCCTGGCCATGGGTCATCGCGTTGACCAGCAACTCCTCGACGATGAGCTCGACCTTGAACCGGTGTTCATCGCTCCAACAGCATTGGTCGGCCAGCGTACCCAAGGCGTCAGCGACTTGGCCTAGCCTGTCGATGTTCGCTGCCACGACGATGTCCAGATCGTGCGACGCATCGCCGATGCCGGTTGGCTGGTCTGTGTCGGGTCGGTTCATGCGGGTCTTGGTTGGAGTGAACTCAGTGGCCGCATAATCTGTTACATCTGATTCTGGTCTGAAGAGAGCGTGTTAAATGAGCCATTGTGTCTATGCGCCCATCGGCCGGATTGACGGCAGCAATGCGCCGTCGGCTGAAAGAGAACTGCTGGAGCTGCTGGCCCAGCACGGTCCATCGCTGGTGGCCGATCTGTCAGGGCTGAGTTTCGTCAGCAGTGCCGGTCTGCGGGTGCTGCTGGTCGCCGCCAAGGCCACCCGCGCACGCGGTGGCCGCACGGTGTTGGCGGGGCCGCGCCCGTCGGTCGAGGAGGTGCTGCAGATGAGTGGCTTCAACAAGATCATGCCGATCGCTGCCGACGTCAACGCGGCCCAGGCCTTGTTGGGCCCGGGCTGAGACCCTGGTCGGCGTGGCGGTGCCGGCTAATTTTCGGCACGAGCGGACCCAAGTCGCTGATCCCGTGGGCGTTGTTCAGCGCTTCAGCGCTGCGCAGCCGCCGCGCCAGGCAGGCGCGACAGCTCGCGGCGCAGAGCGTCGATATCGGACCGGGCCCGGACAGTCGCTGCACGGGCCAACGCGTTGGCGGTGCGTTCGTCCCGGTTGGACGGATCGAACCCGGCGCTGAGTTTCTCCCGTCTGGCGGCCAGGTCTTGTTCTGCGCGCTCGAGTTCGGCCATCAGGATGCGCCGCGCATCGCGGTCGATGGGCTTGCCGGCATCCAAGCGCGGGCTCGCCCCCTTGGTCTTGGCATCGGCGCTGCTTGGCAGCACGGCGGCTGGCGCAGCGGCGGCCGGCGCCGCGAGGGCAGGGGGGGGCGCTGCAACAGGCTCGGGCGCTGAAGACAAGGAGGCGCGGATCGCGGCGATCGCAGCTGCCAAGGCTTGGCTGGGCGCGGTGGCTGGTACAGGCGCTGGCGTACCGACCTCAGACAGCGCTGTGGCCGGCAGCAAGACCGGCGCCACGGCGCCGGCAGCCGATGCCGGCGGCGAACCCAGCACCTTGGTGCGGATCAGGAACAGCCTTTCGCGGCGCTGAGTCTGGTTTGTCGTGCTCGAGAACATCGCCCCGAGCAGCGGCAGGTCGCCCAGCAGCGGCACTTTGTCCTTGCCCTTGACGGTCTGCACCGAGTTGTAGCCGCCGATCAGCAGGCTTTCGTCCTTGCGAACGCTGGCCTCGGTGCTGACCACGCCGCGTCGCACCGAGGGCGTGCCGCCCACCGTCGTTGAAGCCTGGATCTGCCCGTCCTCGATGTCGACGTTCAAACGCACCACGGTCTGATCGCCTTCGCCTTCCAGCCTGGGCGTTACGCGCAAGGTGGTGCCGGCGGTGATCGGTGTGACCAGCGCGGTGCGCTCTGACGTGGTCTGGATGTAGAAAGTCTCCGACAGGTCGATCACCGCGCCGATGTTCTCGGTGGTCAGGATCGAGGGTCGGGCGTGGATGCTGGCATCGCCTTGTTGCTCGAGCATGCGCAGGCGCGAGACGAAGTAGCGCGTCGCGTTGGCCACGATCGTCGCGGTATTGGCGCCGGTGCCCGAAGGCCCGGCGAACAAGGACAAGGTGTTGCTGTCGATGGGCTTGTTGGCGTCACCGTAGCCCAGCGCCAGGCCGCCCGACAGGCCCACCGCATTCCAGCTGATGCCCAGCTCTTCGAGTCGGTTGGTGTTGACGTCGATGATCATCGCCTCGATCTCGATCAGCGAGGTCGGTACGTCCAGCGTGGCGATCAGTTTTTGGTAGATCGGCAGCCGCTCGGGAACGTCCTGAACGATGATCGCGTTCAGACGCGCGTCCGACTGGATCGACGGCCGGATACGCGTGCCGCTGCTGCGGTTGCCGCTGGCGCTGTCGTTGTTGCCATTGCCACCGCTGTTGCCACCGTTGTTGCCGCCAGCGTTGCCGGTGCTGCCGCTTGCCGCGCTGCTCGATCCCTGGTCGGCCATGGCGCCGGGCTTGCCGCCGTCAGCCGGCGCAGTGGCGCTGAATGCAGCCGCCGGGTTGCCGACGATGCCTAACCTCGGCATCGCCAGTTCGGTGTTGCCGCTGACCAGGTTGCGCAAGATGTTGGCCACCCCGGGCGTGACGATCTGGCGATCGCGGAAGGTGATCGCGCGGTCTTCCGCCGACGCATGCTTGAGCCTGAACACGCTGACCTGCATGCCACCGGGCACCCTGGGCATCGCCGCGACCGTCGCCTCGACCAGCCGCACATAGGCCGGCGGACCCGACACCACGACCATGCCCTGGTCTGGCAGTTCGCCCCAGCCAAAGCGTGGGTCGAGCACGCGCAGTTCGGTCAGCACCTGACGCAGCTTGATGCCCGAACCTGCGCTGGCGCTCGGCAGCGTGCGCACCACCATGTCCTTGTTGCCCGAGATGTAGAGCGTGCCGGCATGGGTGAACCAGTTGAAGCCATAGATGCCGGCCAGCCGCTCGATGAACTCGGTCGCGTTCATGCCGCTGAGTCGACCGCTGACTGGCGCATCCAGCCCGGTCGGCATGTCCAGCGACAGGCTGAACCCCGCAGCGAACTCGCTCAACACCTGGTGCAAAGGCTTGCCGTCGGCGTAATACGAGAACTGTGACGTCGGCCAGGGCGGTGGGCCGGCCAGTGCCGGCGCGCTCGCAACCCAGGCCGCTGCTGCTGCCACAACGGCCCAGCGCAGTGGGATCAGGGACCGCGCCCGCTTCACAACGCCATCCGCCAAAATTCCACCTCATTGACCAAGTTTTCCACTGCCTGCGACAAGGCTGCGGTGTCGGCATTGTCGGGCACCTGGGTCTGCAGCCACAGCGCCGAGGCCTGTGGGTGCGCTGTCAGTGCAACGCCGCTGTCGCGCATCCTGCCCGTTGCGGTGCGCAGCGCCCGCTCGACCAAGCGCTCGCGATCGCGCTCATTGAGCGGCAGATCGACGATGCGGGCCTGGGCCACGATGCGCAGATTGGGCAGCTCGCTCAAGTGCACCCGAACCTGGTCGAAGGTCACCGTCAGCTTGCCTTGGGCCGGTTTTTGTTCGGTCAGGCCTTGTTCGGTGGCCCAATGGTCGATCAGGCTTTGACGTCTTTGGGTCATGTCTTTTCCATGGCTCAGCGTGGCTGTCCGGTCCAATCGTCGTGAGACCCCTCGGCGGCGATCTGGCGCACCAACCGCAGCACGGCAGCGACAGGTTCCACCAGGTCAGAGGGGATGTATTGGTCCAGGCTGGCGGTGTCGAACAGCGCGTGGGCCAACGGGATGTTCTGCATCACCGGCACGCCCGCTTCGCGCGCGGCCTGGATCATCAACTCGGCCAACGCGCCTTCGCCCTTGCCGACGACCAGCGGCAGCGGCGTTTCGCCTTCTTCGTAGCGCAGCGCGATTGCCAGGTGGGTCGGGTTGGTCACCAGCACCGACGCGGTTCGTGAGTTGTTGACTGCATCGCCGGCGGCCATCTCCTGGTGCAATTGCTTGCGCTGGCCCTTGATCTGCGGGTCGCCCTCCATGCCTTTGTATTCCTGCTTGACGTCGTCCTTGGACATCATCAGCTGCTTGTTGTGCTGGTAGCGTTGCCAGCCCAGGTCGGCCAGCGCGATCACGGTATAGGCCAGCCCGGTGTGGACGATCATCGCCTTGAGCATCGCGCCGATCAGCTGGCCGAACTCGTCGATGCCACCCGACGGGATGTGCATCAGCAGCGGCAGCGCGTCGAGCACCAGCGAGTAGATCACCGCGGAGATCACGGCGATCTTGAACAGCGACTTGATGAACTCGATCAGGTTCTTCAAAGAAACCATGTTCTTCGCGTTCGCCAGCACATTGAGCTTCTTGGCCGAAGGCTGTATGGCCTCGAAAGCGAACATCAACCCGGTCTGTATGGTCTCGGCGAAGATCCCCACGGCCAGCACGATGCCCAGAAAAGGCAGCAGCAGCAGCGCGCCGGCGATCATCATCTCTTCGAGCAAGGTGCTGGCGGCTTGGTGGAAGTCGGTCGCGATGAAGCCGAATGGCAGCAGCATCAAGCGGCTCAAGTCCTCGACAATCGAGCGGCCGCTCGAGACGATGTAGCTGAACAGCGCGACGATCAGCGCGGTCTGCGTGAAATCCTTGCTTTTGGCAACTTCACCGCGGTCGCGCGCTTCGCGCAGCTTTTTCGCGGTGGGTTGCTCGGTCTTCTCGCTCATGGCGCACCCCCTGGCCGCAGCAGCGGGTCGAGCCGGTACACCCACTGGCCGATCTCGTTCATCGGTGCACGGCTGTAGTCGAACAAGGTCCCGGCGTACAGGATTAGCACGAACAAGCCGAGCGCGCTCTTGATCGGCATCGCCAGAAAGAACACCTGCAACTGCGGTGCAAAGCGGCTGACCAATGCCAATCCCAACTCGGCCATGAACATCGCCAGCAACACTGGCGCGGCAAACAGCAAGCCGGTCAGCACCAGCCGGTTGAGCTGTTTCATCAACAGCGTGGCCGCTTCAACGTTCCAGTCAGGCCAGAAGCTCAGCGGCGGCCACAAGCGGTAGCTGTCATAGATCATGCCGAGCATCAACTCGAGCCCGCCGGTGGCCAGGAAATAGGTGATGAAGGCAAAGCCGAACATCAGCCCCAGCGGCGAACTGTCGTGGCCGGTCATCGGGTTGAGCGTGGCCGACATGCTCGCGCCGCGCTGGTTGTCGACGATGAACCCCACCGCCTCGAAGATCCAGAACGGGATCGCGACCAGGTAACCCAGCACCAGACCGAGCACGGCTTCCTTGAGCACCAGCAGCATCAGCGACAGCCCTGTCGGCACCTGTTGGTAAGGCAGCACCGGCGCGATCAGCAGACCGATGCCTGCGGCGAAACCGAAGGCGATCACGCGCAACACCATCGACTTGTTCAGGAACGGCACCACCAGGAACAAGGGCATCAGGCGCGCCTGCACCACGCTCAGCGAGGTCAGGAAACCCTTGAGCTGTTCAACTTCTGCCAGGTGGTGGGTGATCATCGGGTCTGCAGCCCTCAGCGCGTCACGCGGTGAAAGTTGGCAAAGATCGACAGCGTGTAGTTCATCAACTCACCGCCTATCCAGCCTGCGGTCAGGAACAGCGTCAACCCGACGGCGATCAGCTTGACCGCGAACGACAGCGTCTGCTCCTGGATCTGGGTCAGCGCCTGCAGCAGCGAGAACAGCGTGCCGACGACCGAGGCCACCAGGATGGTGGGCATCGACAGGATCAAGACCAGGTAAAGCGCCTGAACCAGGTAATTGGTGAGCTGTGGGGATGACATGGGAAAATTTCAGTGGTATGTGAGCACGAGGCCCTGGATCAGACGGGTCCAGCCATCGGCCATCACGAACAGGAACAGCTTGAGCGGCATCGAGATCATCACTGGCGAGACCATCATCATGCCCATCGCCAGCAAGATGTTCGACACCACCAGGTCGATCACCACGAAGGGCAGGAACAACAGGAAACCGATCTCGAACGCCGAGGTCAATTCGGTCACCATGAACGAGGGCGCCAGCACCAGGAAGTCTTTCTCCTGCAAGTTGGCCGACAAGTCCTTGCCCCACATCTCGCGCGCGGTGCGGACAAAGAAGTCGCGCTGTTTTTGCTCGCTGTGGCGGTAGAGAAACTCGCGCATCGGCTCGGCGCCGCGGCCCACGGCCTTGATCATGCCCGCGACGGATTGGGTGGCCGCCGGCTCTTCCATCACCCGCTCGTAGATGTTCTGGCCGACCGGCGCCATGATGTAGACGGTCAGGATCAGCGCGATGCCATTGAGCGCCAGATTGGGCGGGATCTGCTGCACGCCCAGCGCATTGCGCACCAGCGACAGCACCACCGAAATCTTCAGAAAGGTGGTGCTGATGACGGCCAGCGTCGGCACCAGCGCCATCATCGCCAGCGCCAGCGCCAGCGCAATCGGGTCGTAATTGGTCACTGTTGGGGTCCGTCGGTATCCTGTGCCAACGCGGGCGGGGTTGTGGGCGGCGTCAAGCGGTCCAGACAAACCCCCAGCCGGCCGTCGATCTCAACCAAGTGGCCGCTGCCGATCAGGCTGCCGTTGGCGCGCACCAGCACATAGCCGGTGGTCGGGCGGTCGAGCCGGATCGTTTCGCCCGGCTGCAAGCGCTCGAGCTCAGCCAGGCTGATGGTCTTGTCACCGACATCGAAGGACAGGCGGATCCGCAGTTCGTCCAGTGTGGCGAGCGGCGCATCGTCGCTGCTCGCGACATCTGGATCGGCAAGGTCTTGGGTCGACATGGGGTGGTCCAGAAGGGTCAAGGTGTTGTCGTCTAGCCGGGCGGCAAAGCCCCAGCCTGGCGATCCGGGCTGGCCGCAGCGCAGTTGCAGCCGCTGCTCGCCATCGATGTACGGTCGGGTGACCATCACCACGTCGCCGGCTCGCAACGCGCGCAAGTCCGACAGCGGCAGGTCGGTCTCGCCCACGGTCAGGCGCATCGGCATCGGCAAATGAGCCCAGCGCGCCAGCGCCGGCTCAGTCTCAGCGCCAGCAGCCGGCAGCAGACCCGCCACCAGCAGCAGCGCCAGGCTGTCGGCATGCAGCAAGCCATGGATCACCTCTGCGGGATCGTCCCAGGCCAGCGTCAGCAAGAACCTGTGTTTCGCACCGGCTGGCGCGCCGCCGTCAGTCGGCCCGTTGCCCACCTGTTGGGCCTGGCCCCGACCGGCGGCCGACAAGGTCTCGCACAGCCATTCGGTCGCATCCTCCAGCGCGGCTTCGCGCCAGACCGGCGCCAGCGCGGCCAGGTCCACGCTGGCCAGCCTGGCGCCCAGCCAGGCGTCGCAAGCCGAGGCTGGCAAGTCAAGCCACAGCCTGCTGCCACCCCACTCGATCGCCAGGCGCAGCGCTGCCACGCCGTCCAGCGGTGAGCTCGCGTCGCCCACCGAGCCCAGGCTCAGCAGCGGCGGCGCGGCGTCGTCAGACCAGCCCTGCACCGGCAGCGTGATCGCGCGTCTGGCGATCGCCGACAGCGCCTGCGCCTCGCTGCCCGACAGCCTGGGCAGGCTCATGTTTCGTGTCGTCACCTGGCATGCCCCCAGCTGCTGGCAAAGGCCTCGACCGCCCATTGGCCGTCGCGGTCATCGGCCATCGTCTGCCATTGCCCGCCCGGGGGCAGACCGTCGGCCACCACGCGCCAAACCGCGTCGCGCGACAGCGCTGCAGCCAGCGCGCGCGCCATCTCCTGGGCCGGCTCGGCCAGCCGGATGAAAGACGCCTCGACCCGGCAATGGAACTCGGCCAGCCAGGCCCCAGCGTCCTCGCGCACGCTCACCGCGACACCTGGCATCACGTCGTCGGCAAGGTCGATGCGCAGGCTGCCGTTGCCCGAGTCGTCGACCAACAAGCGGCCCACCATCTCACGCAGCGAGTCGAACACCCCCTCGTGCACAGCGGCCGCGGGCGCTGGCGCCGCGCTGGCAAACAGCGCGAACGGGCCCGCCGGCAGCGCTGCTGGCGGCGCCTGTTGCGCGGCCTCGCTCGACTGCGACATCGACTCGCGGAACTGCCGCTGCGACTCTGGGTCGGCGCCATGTCTAGGCGCGTACCGGCTGTCGCCCAGGTCCGACGCCTTGCGCTGGGCCAGGTCGCGCAAACCCAGGTGCATCGGGTGCTCAGACATCGGCATGGCTCACGTTGTCATGGCGCTCGCGAACAATGCCCGCCACCTCTTCGAGTTCGAGTTCCTCGACCCGCTCGGCCTCGCGCGCTGCGGC
>JBILYN010000034.1:0-22237 GCA_044377715.1 Aquabacterium sp. | reverse complement strand
GTCGTGGTGCAGGCGCGCGAGCTCATCGAACTTGCTGCGGCTGGTGCTGGCGTCGCGCAACACCGTGGTGGCTTGGTTGAACGCCGCCTGGGCGCTCACATGGGCTGCCGCGGCAGCCTCCAACTCGCGCAGGTGGGCCTGCTCCTCGGCGCGCTGGATCGCCACGTCTTGCTGCACCACCTCGATGTCGTGCTGCTTGACCAGGCGCGCGCACAGCTCGCGGTACCAACGCAATTCGTCCTTTGTGGCTTGTTCGATGAAGCGCTCCAATGTCTGTCTTGCGGTGTCTTCCTGGCGTTGTGCGTCGACCAGCACGAGCCGCGACCGCTGCAGCGCCGTCTCGGCCTTGCGCTCGCGGAAGGTCTTGATGAAGAGAAGTTCGTCGATCATCGCCACGGTCTGGGTCCTCAGGCGCCGCGCGCCGTGGGCAAGGGCATGCCGGTGATCTTGCACATGGCTTCGATGGTCTCGTCGAAGTCAGTCAACTGGTCGGTGCGCTGTTTCAGGAAAGTGCGAATCGAATCGATCTTGTCGATCGCCTCGTCGGTGGTCTTGTCGCCGCCGCGCTGGTATTCGCCGATCTTGACCAGCAGGTCGACATCGGCGTATTTGGCCATCAGCTCGCGCATCCGGCCAGCCGCGGCCCGGTGTTCGGGCGGCACCACATTGTTCTGCACGCGGCTGGTCGACGCCAGCACGTCGATCGCCGGGTAGTGGTTGGATGAAGCGAGCGCTCGTGACAGGATGATGTGGCCGTCCAGGATCGACCGCGTCTCGTCGGCGATCGGCTCGGTCATGTCATCGCCCTCGACTAGCACGGTGTAGAGCGCGGTGATCGAGCCCTTGTCGTTCATCCCCACACGCTCCATCAGCTTGGGCAGAGTCGCGAACACCGACGGCGGATAACCGCGCCGGGTCGGCGGCTCGCCCGCCGCCAGGCCAATCTCGCGCTGCGCGCGGGCGAACCGGGTGACCGAATCCATCAAGAACAACACCTTCTTGCCCTGGTCGCGAAAGTACTCCGCAATCGCCGTGGCCACATAAGCCGCCTTGGTTCGCTCCATCGACGACTTGTCCGATGTGGCGCAGACCACCACCGATCGCTTGCGGCCTTCGGTGCCAAGCTCGTGCTCGAGAAACTCGCGCACCTCGCGGCCGCGCTCACCGATCAGCGCGATCACTGTCACATCGACTTTCGCGCCCTTGACCAGCATGCCCAGCAAGGTCGATTTGCCGCCGCCCGCAGCGGCAAAGATCCCCATGCGCTGGCCTTCGCCGCAGGTCAGCAGCGAGTCGATCGCGCGCACCCCCAGCGGCAGCGGGTCTTTGATGATGCGCCGCTTCATCGGGTCTGGCGCGTCGGCGAACACCGGGTAGAAGCGGTCAGCCACCAGCGGGCCGTGCACATCCTCGTCCAGCGGCTGGCCCAACCCGTCGAGCACCCGGCCCAGCAGGCCGTCGCCCACTGGCACCATGTGCACCCGGCCGGTCGGGATCACCTCGGTCGATGCCGAGATGCCGTACATGTCGCCGATCGGTGTGAGCAGTGCCGCGTCGCGGGCGAAACCCACCACCTCGGCCTTCATCTCGAAGTTCTCGCCAGGCTGGCGCAGGATGCAGACCTCGCCGATCTTGACCGCCGGTACCACTGCCTTGATGATTGTTCCTATCACCTGTACGACGCGTCCCTTGATGGCGAGCGTCGGCGTGTCCTCCAGCGCGAGCTGCATCATGTCGGCAACGTAGTCAAAGCTCTTCATGCGGCGGGGTCAGGCAAACATGGCTGCGGTGTAATGGTCGAGCAGGTCTTGCAGGCTGGCATCGCTGCCAGTCTGCAGGTCTTGAAGCTGCTTGATGCGCTCGGTGCCCTCGGTGAAATCCAAGGTCAAGGCCTGGACGCGATCGGCATGGCTGGTCGCCAGCGCTCGCAGGCCGACTGTTTCGCCCCGGCATTGGTGCAATGTCCGGGCGGCGTAGGCGATTTGGGCGAGACTGACCAGGGGTAGAACCACCGGTACGCCAAAACTTTTGCCGACCCCGTGTGCCACGCCGATCGTGCTGGTCGCTGCGATGGCAATCGCAACCGAACCACTGGGGTGCAGCAAGGTCTTTTCTTCGACGGCCAGGGCCAGTCGCTCGACGCTGCCGAGCAGGTCGGCGTTGACGGTCTGGATCTTGGTGCCCAGCGCCTTCTGGGTGTCGCTCTCCTGCCCAAGCTCGCCTCGAAGCTTGTCAATCGTTGGGTTCTGGTCCGGCAGATGACCCGCAATTCCATCCAGGAACGCCAGCTCGTCGTCGAACTCGGCAGTGCGCTGGACGCTCTCGTCGTTCAGTTTGGCCAGCGCTTGTCCGACCTCGATGAAGGCCTGCATCGCCTTGCCGTCGGCGTTCTGCAGGCCGACCTCTCTCTGGCTCTGCGCCGATCGACCCCAGAAGAACAGACCGGTGCTCAGGCCGGTGGTCACGAGCGAGGCGGCGATCCCTACCACCTGGCCCGACAGCACGCCGCCGGTGATCATCAACGCCTGGCTCAGGCCGAAGCTGATGTGGGCCGCGGCGTTCTTGCGCGCATCGAGCGGCAAGCGCTCGCTCATCAGTTTGAAGGCAAGATTGCCCATGGCATCGCCGCCCATCGGCAGGTTGTATGGGGGCAGCTTGCCCTGGGCCTCGGCGCGGGCGTTCTTCAACACCATGTACGCACAAGTGGCGTCTGCCGACAACTGGGTCAGCAAGACCCCGCCCACCGCAAAACCGGCGATGACCGTCGCGGTCAGCGGCGCCGTCAAGACAGCGGCAGCGATTGCCACCGATGTGCCCAGGAAGACCAGGGCCACGACGCCCAGCTTCTTCAGAAAGTTGTTGCGGGCCGGGTCGACGCCGACCTCACGCGCCTGCCTGACGTTGTCGATGACCGCGTCCAGGTCCATGCCCTGGCGATTGGCGATGCGCCGGGCCGCGACTTTCGCGTCGAGCTTGGCATCGGCATCCGGCAGCCTCGCGACATCCAGGCCTTCCGACCGGTCCAAGGCTGGTGGGCTGGTCACTTCGGCATTCGCAGACCGATCCGATGTTCGCTGCGACACGGGCGGCGAGGGCGGCAAGGGCGCGCCGGCGCGCAAGTCCTCTTCGATGAAGGCATAGAAGGCGTCGCCGCTCTGTTGGCTTGCCCGCGTCGGCAAGAGCATGGCGAGGGTGGACTCGCGCGCCCTGGGCAAGGTCAGCCTGGCGGGTGCAAAACGGTCCAGCGACGTTTCGGGGCCGGCATCAGCCGATGTGCTGGTCGACGGCCGATGCACGGCGTTCGCCCGCAGCTCGTCTGCCAGCGGCAGGCTCGGGCGGGGCAACAGGGGGGCGGTTGTGAGCTGGGGCATTCTGTGGGTCTGCAAGTGGGCTCAGTTCAGGCGGTCCAGCAGCGCCAGGGTCAGCACCCGGACGCTCGGGTCGGTTTTGGGCAAGCCGCACAGTTTCAAGGCGACCTGCAAGGCGTCGCGTGCGTCGGTCAGGTGGCCGCAGGCCGCCAAGCATTCCCCCACCCGGTAGGCGCAGGCCGCGTCGCTGGGGTCTAGCGCCAGCGACGCAGCGAAGTGGCGGCCCGCTTCCTTGACCTGCCCAAAGTGCTGCAGACACAGCGCATAGCCGAACTGGTACTCGGGTTTGCCTGGGGCCCTCACGGCCAGTGAGGCGAACGCATCCAGCGCTTCGTCCAGGCGCTCCTGTGCCAAGGCCTCTCGCCCCTGGTCGTACAAGCGGTCCAACTCGGCCTGATCGACCGCTTCACCGTCAACCAGCGCATCCAGCGCTGCTGCATCGATGCTGGACCACATGCGCTCCAGGCTGTCCTCAGCACTCGCAGCGATCTCGGCATGAGAGCGATTCGCCGTGTCAGACATGGCTGCACCGCACCTTCTGACGCCGCTTCGCAGGCAAGGGTGCCCGCTTGTTGCCCATCATGTCCAAGCGCCTCATGTCGAATCTCCACTCAGCATTTGAGATGCCCTTGTTGCTGCAAGGCAGCCAGCAACTCGCTCGGCGACTGCTGGGCCGCAGCCGGCAGTCCGAAGCCGTCAATTTCGTTGTGCAGCGTTTTCGTGCGTTCAAGGTGCTCGGCCTGGTCGGTGGCAATTCCTTGTTGCTCGCGCTTGGCCTCGACTAGTTTTCCCAGCGCCTGACCCAGCCGCACGACGGCGATCAAGGGTTCCAGCACATCGACATCCAGGTGGTCAGCGGCGCTTTCTGCGCCACGCTCTGCCCCTTCCAGCGCGGTCGCCACGTTCACGCCGGATTTGGCGGCACTCAGGGTCTTGCTCTCGACGCTCAGCGCCAATGCATCGACCTTGTCGAGCAACAGCGCCAGTTCGTCCTCGATCGCATTCTTCAGCCTCGCGCGATCGCCATCGGTCAATGCAGTGCTGGTGCTCAGCTCGCCCAACCTCTGTGCCGCATCGGCGAGCTTCTCGCCGATCTCTGCGTAACCCATCACCGCTTGACCATCGGCGTTCTGCAGACCGACCTCGGCCTTGCTCGATGCCGAGCGGCTCAGCACGAGCAAGCCGGTGGTCAGCCCCAGCTGCGTGACCGCCGCCGGAATCGCGATCGCCAAGGAGTCCGCTGTCAGCATGCCTGCGGCGACCGACAGCGCCGCGTTCACACCGAAGCTGGTCCAGGTGGCGATTTTTTCTTTGCGATCCGACGACCAGTCCGCCGGCAACATCTTGTGCACCGCATTGCCTATCGCGTCAGCGCCCATCGGCAGCTTGTACGGCGGTTCATCGCCCCGCGCTTGGGCTCGGGCATTCTTCAAGGCCATGCCCGCACAGGCTGCGTCGGCCGATAGCTTGGTCAGCATCACACCCGCCACGACCAAGGGGATCACCCCGAGCCCGCCAGTGATCAGCACCGCGCCGACCAGGACCAAGGCGCTGACAGCGATGCCGCCGAGCTTGGCGCAGAAAGTGCGTTTGGCCACATCGACGCCCACGCTGCGCGCCGTCCGCACGTTGTCCGCCACCTTGTTCAGGTCCAGCCCGGTGCGGTTGTTCTGCTTGCGCGCTGTCAGGTCGAACGACGGGTTGGCATTGCCAGAGGTGCTGGCTCGCGGCCTGGGCAGTGTCGCCGCAAGCGGTGCGTGGTTTTGCAAAGACGCTCTTGCCGCGTCGCCCAAGGACTTCGGCGCTGGGTTCGATGTGCTGCCGCTGCGACCCGCGCGACCGATGTCGGTTAGCAGTGAGGGCAGGGTGGGCAGGGGTGTGGAAAGTCGGACAGTGACCATTTTTTCCTCTGGTGATCTCAGGCCAAGCGGTCCAGCAACGACTCGGCCAGTGGCGCGATGCCCGGATCGCAGTCGGGCAACCGGCACAGCGCCAGCGCAGCGTTCAAGGCGTCTCGCGCCTCGTCCAGGTAACCGCAGCCGGCCAGGCATTCACCCAGCCGGTAAGCGCAGGCCGCGTCGCTGGGGTCTAGCGCCAGCGCGGCCGAGAAGTGCCGGCCTGCGTCCTCTAGGCGGCCGAAATGCTGCAGGCACAGCGCGAAGCCAAACTGGTGCTCGGGCTTGCCAGGCGCGGCCACGGCCAGTGTCGCAAAACCATCCAGCGCAGCATCCATCCGGCCATCGACCATGGCTTGGCGCGCCTCGTCGTAGAGCCGGTCCAGGTCTTCGTCGGCAATCTCATGGGCCTCGACACGCGCAGCCATCTCTGTGCTGGCCATCAAGCGGTCCAGGCTGGCTTCGACGCGCGCAGCCAGGTCTGGCTTGCTGGGCTTCAAGGCTTTAGACATGGCCAGGCGCCGCTTCTTGGCAACCGGACGCCTGCGGTAGCACGAGGCTGACCCGCCACACGAATCGCGTGTTGTCAGCCCTGTCGTTGAAATTCTTCAAACGTTCTCTCCAGTCAGATTCGGATCTGCGTCAGGCGGCTGCCGTCCACCTGGTCTCGAAGGCTCAGCACTTCCACTTCATTTTTCAGTGCTGCGGTGGCTTGTCCGTATTCGGTTTGCTGCGTCTTGATCGAGGCCGTCTCGGCGACGGCTTGCCGAAAAGTGTTCGCCGCATCGACGATGCGCAAGGTGTTGAACGCGGCGTCGACCAGCTTGAAGTTCTTGACGGCATCAGAAAATGGCAAGGCGGCTCTGTCGCCGACTTTTTGGATTGCGTCCAGCGTCAAATCGCGCGCGAGCTTGCCAGCGGGCACCAGGGTTTTCGCTTCGACCGACAGGGCCAACTTCTCGACGGCGGCGAGCATCCTGTCTTGGTGCTGCAGGATTTGCTCTTCGACGCGGCTTCTATCGGCATCGGACAACTGCGCCGCCTTGTCGTGCAGGCCCTCTAGCGTCATGCCGGTTTCGGCGAACGCCAGCATGGCCTGGCCGTCGGCATGCTGCAGGCCGGATTCGGCCTTGCTCGCGTCTTGCCGCTGCCAAACGAACAGCGCGGTGGTCAGCAACATGTTGGCGGCAATGGCGGGCACCGCTGCGCCGCCCGCGAGCACGCCGATGGCGATGTTCAGCGCCACGGTGACACCTTGGCTGGTGTAGGCGGCGACCCGCTTCCGGTCGTCATCGGACAGGCTCTTGGGCAGGCAAAGGTGCACCAGGTTGCCGACTGAGTCGCCGCCCATGGGTAGGTGGAATGGCTTGGGTTGGCCCTGGGCTTCGGCGCGGGCGTTCTTCAGCGCCATGTACGCACAGCCCGCGTCCGCTGACGCCTTGGCCAGCAGCACACCCCCGATGGCGGTCGCGGCGATCAAGATCGTGCCGCCAGTGACCACGGTCAGCGTCAATCCCACGGCAATGGCCAGCGCGCCGATCAACGCACCGCCGAGCTTCTTCACAAAAGCGCTGCGCGCCGGGTCAGCACCGGCTTCGCGCGCCCGGCGCGTGTTGTCGGCGACCTTGCTCAAGTCGAATCCGGTGCGGTTGTCGACCTTGCGCAAGCTGGCCAGAGAGCTGTCTGTGGCCGGCTTGAGTCCGGGTTCGGCCTTCAGGTCCGACTTGATGGCATCGAAGAAAGCCTGATCGCCCTCCGCCGAGGCGATCAAGCGCGATGACCCCGCCCCCTTGCGCTGTTCGACCTGGCTGGCAACAACTGGCTTGGGTGGTGTGACTGTGGCCGCTGCGAAGCTTCGCAACGAGGACCGCATGTCATCGCCGTTTGGCACCGGCATGGGGGTCGAATGGCGACCCAGGCGCGCGGCCTCGCCGCTGCCGAGCAGCGCCGTGGTGCTGGGCGAGGTGAACGTCGATCGAATGTTGGTGACCATGGTGTTGGCTCGGTGCAGGCTCAGACCAGACGGTCCAGCAGCGACTCGGTCAGCGGCCTGATCGCCGCATCGGTTTCGGGCAGCGAGCACAGCGCCAGCGCGACGTTCAGTGCGTCTCTTGCGTCCTCGACATAGCCGCAGGCGGCCAGGCATTCACCCAGACGGTAGGCGCAGGCCGCGTCGCTGGGGTCGAGCACCAGTGCTGCCGAGAAATGACGACCCGCCTCTTCGACCTGGCCGAAATGCTGCAGGCACAGCGCGAAGCCGAACTGGTACTCGGGCTTGCCGGGGGCCAGCATCGCCAGCGCCGCAAAGCCGTCCAGCGCCGCGTCCAACCGGCCGTCGAGCAGGGCCTGGCGCGCCAGTTCGTAGAGCTGGGATTGATCCTGGGTGTAGCCTTCAGTCGGCGCATTGAACAAAGCCGGATCGATGCCCGCCATCAAGCGGTCCAGCCGGTTGTCGATGCCGGCCGCGATGGCCGCGGTGTTTGGGCTCTCAGACACGACTGCCCAACATTTTCTTGAAGCCTTGCTCGAGCGCTCGCAACTGCATCTCGAGGCTGGCTTCGACCACCCCGATCTCGCTCTCCAGGATTGCCGCATCGCCCTTCAGGCGTGAATCGCCGACGATGTCGAGCATGCCGATGCCTGGGAAGTTTTCCAGCAACTCATGCGCTCGCAAACGCACCTCGTCGATGTGCGCCGGCGCCAGCCGCAGCGTCAGTTGTTTCTGGTTGCGCATCACCGCCAGGCCGCTGCGAACCACCGTCATCACCCGCTCGGTGTCGCTGAACTCGCCGACGATGCGGCGCATCGCCACCATCACCAGACCGACCATTCGCTGCTCGACGCTGGAGAAGAATTCGACCATCTTGCCGGCGTTCTCGATCATTCGCTCGGCCATCTCCATGTTGGCCTGCTCGAAGCCTTCTTCGTAGCCACGCTTGCACTCGGCGTCGAAGGCTGCCTTGGCTTGGGAGCGGATGCCCTGCGCGTCCACGCTGGCCTGTGCCAACAAGGATTGCGCGTCCTGCCAGGCTCTCGCGTCGGCGGCTTTGAGCACCGGGCTGGCGGGGTCTACCGCGCCGCGCGCAGCGCCTGTCAGGTCCTTGAGTTGGACAAAGCCGGTCCGCCCGGGTCGCGTCAGCGCGCCGGGCACGGGGTTCTCAGCAGGGCTCGTCGGCATGGTTTGCGCCATCTCAGGCCAGTTGGTCAAGTTGGGCTTCGACCAGCGAGCGCAGCGCGGCGTCGGTGCCCGGCACCGCGCACAGCGCCAGCGCGGTGTGCAGAACATCGCGAGCGGCCGGCAGGTCGCCCAGCGCGATCAGGCATTCGCCGATGCGGTAGGCGCAGGCAGCGTCGCTGGGGTCGAGCATGAAGGCGATGGCGTAACACCGGTGCGCAGCGTCTATCTCGCCGCTGTGCTCCAGGCACAGGCCCAAGCCGAACTGGAAGCGTGGCTCCAGCGGTGCGGCCTGCGCCAGGTCGGCAAACATCGGGTGTGCGTCGTCGATGCGCTCGTCCTGCAGCGCCTCGCGCGCCAGGCTGTAAGTCCGACCCCAGGCTGCGCTGTCGATCGGCAATGGGGCTCGCTCAGCAAGGTCTGCGTCTTGCGCGATCATCGTGACATTTATACCCATTGGTTGGCATCCAAAATCAGTTGGGTGGTCTGATTTTCCAAGCCGCCCATCATCTGGGCGCGCGTGGCGGCCACCGACAACTGCTGTTCTGGCACCGACAGCTTGTCCCAGCCCGCCTTCCACTCGGCCAAGGCGGCCGCAACCTCGATGTGGCCGTCGGCATCGGCCTTGCGGGCCAGGTGGCGGCTGAACGCCGCCTGCAGCGGGCCGCAGGCATTGGAATGTTTTGTTTGCAGCGCCATGCCGACGAAGCCGATCTCGCCGTGGCCCGATCTTGCCGCCGCCTTCGCCCACTCGGGCCGCGCAGGCCCCGCGTGGTTGCTGTCGAGCAGGTCGAAACGAATGCCGTCGCCCTGGCGCTGGGCAATCACCGAGACCCAGTGGTTGCCGTTGACGTTCATCGCCGCGACCACCGGCGTGCCAGGGTCCTGCACCAACTTGCTGGTCGCAGCCAGTGCCAAGTCATCGAAGTTCGTGTAGGCCGTATCACTGAGCAGTTTGATCGAGTCGCCCAGTTGGCCCAGGCTGTGCATCAATTCGCCCTGGGTCACTTGCCGCCCTCTGTCGAGCAGGGTGGCGACGCGCTCTTGCGTGACATCGCCGGCTCGCTCGACCAGTCTGACGCTGATCTGCTTGACCAGCTCGGCATTGGACTGATCAGTCTTGGCTTCGCCGTGGGCCAGGTACAGCAGTTCGACCGGCCATGAGTTCAGCGCGTGATCGAGATCTGTAGCGGACAGCCCTGCCAATGCATGGACCACAGCCTCGGCAGTTGCCAGTCTTATCGATCGCTCGGTGGCCAGATCGGTCAGGCCGTTCAGCAACTCGGTCAGCGGCTCAACGCGATCATCAGGATTGCCGCTGGTGCAGCGGGCGATCAACTGCTGCACCGCGGTCAACGGTGCTGGCATTGCTGGCGCGATCGAGCGCTGCACCTGCGACTGCGCAGGCGCTTGCTCGAGCGATGCCTTCGTCGCTGTCGGCGGGATTGACGGCGCTGAGGCCGCCTGCTTGCTCGCCAGTTCGGCAAACAGCCGCGCCTGCTGGCTCACTTCTTCGCGCTGCCAGGCGTGTTGAGGATGTTCGACGTTGTAGTCAGCGCTGTCTTGCTCGGCTCGCGTCATAGACCCCATGGCGCTGCTCGGGTCAGGCAATTGGTCAAGGAGTTGCTGCTGCGCCACGCTGTCTCGGTGCCGCTGCTCGGTCAGCGCCGTGTCGTCTTTTCCCGCTTTGGGCATTGGCGGTGTCGGGTCGCCAAAGCTCGCGATTGCAGGGCCGACGCCGTGGCTGGCCGTTGAGTCACCGCTGTTGCCGATCACCATCACCATCACCAGGCAGAACACCGGCATCGCGGCGGCGCCACCGCTCAGCGCGATCAGCACAGCGCCGGCCATCATCACATTTTCCGGGCTGAGCAGTCGCTTCCACAGCGAGGGTCGGCTTGGGGCGTCTGGCACCCCGGCGTCACGGGCTTTGTTCAGGCTGGCGGTCACTTTTGCTGTGGCCTGTTGGGGTTCTGTCGTCAAAGGCGCGGCTTGCAGGTCTTTGGGCAATGTGCGCGCCACAGGCGCCATAGAGCTGCTGCGTTTACGCGTTATCGACGCCGGGCCTTCGGCCGACGTCTTGTCGACTGAATCGCTATGGGGCGCACCCACCACGGTCATAGACCTCGGCATGCGGGCAGACAGATCGGCGCTGAAGACAGTAGACATCGTTGCGCTCTCAGTGGATTTTCAGCCAGGCTTGCCAGCCCGATTCCCACTGCGGGTCCCAGTCTTGGGCCACCTGCGGGTAGAGCTCGGCCACCGCGTCGCGCGCCGCCTCGGTCGAGAGCGAATCGGCCACTGGCGCCGGCAGCGGCAGCTTGAGCGCCAAGCGCTGCGCCACGCTGTCGGGCAGGCCGCGGCTGGCCGCTTGCAGCCAATGCCAGCCGCTGTGCGCCAGCCAGTCCGGCAATTCGGCCAGCGCGGGCTGGGCCAGCGGCTTGGCCGATGGAAGGGTGGTCGGTGCCAGCAGCCAGCGCCATTCGGCCGCATCGATATGCGCTGCCAGCGCAGCCCTCTCGGTGCGCAGGATGATTCGCCGCAAGCGCCCCGCCTGGTCGCGCAAAGCCAGCCTGCGCGCCAAGGCCTGCAGCGCGACCGGCGGCAACAACGCGGCGCGGTGCAGCGCCTGGCGCAGGTCCAGCGCCGGCTGCGGGTCGAGCTGGCGCATCAAAGCGCGCGACGCGGCCCGGCGTGACCCGCCCGCCGGCCAACCCGGCGGCAGCAGCGCTGCGGCGCGCTGCGGGTGCAGGTGCAGCGCCGGCCGGGCGATGAAGTCCATCAGCAGCCTGGCCGTCGGCCGGGGCAGGCCCAGCAGTTCGCGCGGATCGGTCATGGGGCTTCTGACGCCTCAGCGCCCTCGTCGCCAACGGGTTTGGCGCCGGCCTTGCGTGGCAGCCACACAAAGCGCCAGGCCAGGTAGCCCGACCCGCCCAGCCCGGCCAGCGCCAGCGCGCCCAGCACATGGATCAGCAGCGTCAGCGGTGTCAGCGCATCGGCCTCGACGCGCATGCCGTACAGCGTGCTCCAGACCAGCTGGATCGACTGCTGGTTGGCGGCGCTGGGGATCAGCACGATCGACACCCGCTCCGATGTCAGGTCCGGGATGCTGTTGACCACCATACGGCGCACCTGCGGCTGCAGCAGCTCGAGGTTGGCGTCCTTCTGGTGCTTGATGAAGACCGCTGCGGTCGACGGTGTGTCGGCCTCGTTGGCGCGGCCGCGCTCGGGCAGCACCAGGTGGACGCGGGCGAACAGCACGCCGTCGATGCGCGTCAAGGTGCTCGACAGGTCTTGCGACAGCGCGCTGAGGTAGCGCGCCCGCTCTTCCAGCGGTGACGAGATCAGCCCGTCCTTGCGGAACACCTGGCCCAGGCCCGAGAAATGCTCGCGCGGCAAACCGGCCACGCGCAGCGTGTCGACCGCCCGCGCCGCCATCGCCTGGTCGACCTTGACGCCGACCATGCCCTCTTTGCCCGGCACCTTGGTGGCCTCGATGCCGGCGTTGACCAGCGCGGCGATCACCTCGTTGGCGTCGGCCTCGGGCACCGCGGCCAGCAGTTCGACCCGCGCACCGCAGCCCGCCAGCAGCCAGGTCAGCAGCAGGCCGAGCAACAGCACGCGGAGGCCGGCGCCGCCAGCCATCGATGGAAGCTTGGATGTCATTGCGTCTTCAGGATCTGATCGAGGTTTTGCGTGGCCTTGCTGATGCCCTTGCCGAACAGCTCGAAATGCACGCTGGCCTGCACCAGCGTGAGCTGCAGGCGCAGCATGTCGCTGGAGCTCAGCTCGGGCTTGCCGATCGCTTTCGCGGCCTGAGCCCAGCTCTGGTTCATCTCTGCCGATGCTTTCTGCAGCCCGTCCAGGATCGAATCACCGGCGCTGCGCTTGCCGCTCGCGATCGGTGCCAGCGCTGCAGTGTCGGTTGGCGCGAGCACCGGGTCGGGGCCGCCCAGCGCACGCGGGCTGTCGACGGGCGCACCCAGCGCCGCGCGAAAGCGCGACACATCGTCGGTGTCGGCCATGGCCGCAGCGCCGCTGCTCGGCACAGCCAGGTTCAGGGATTGGACAGCATCGATCATCGGTTGGCCTCAGGCAGCTTGTTTCAACAGCCGGGACAAGGCGCCGGCGCGGCGTTTCAAGCCGTCCTGCTCGTCCCGACCTTCGGTGGCTTGGTCGACCGCGCGCAGCGCCAGCGCGGCCATCTCGGGTTGCGACATCGCGATCAGCGACTCGGCCATCGCCAGCAGGTGGCGCGGGTCGTCTCGGCTGAGGTGGGCTGCCAGCGAATGCAGCGCCACCGCCTGCGCGTGTTCGCCCAGCGCGCTCAGGCTCTGGCCCAGGCCGGCCAGAAAGCGCGATTCGTCGGGCCGCTGCGTGCACAGGTAAGCGAACAGGCTGCGCGCCTGCTCGAGCCGGCGACTGGCCAGCGCGTTGTAGGCCACGCCGTACAGCGCCTCGATCACCTGGCGGTCGATCGCACGCGCCGGCGTGGCCTTGCGCAGGCTCACGCCCAGCTTCTCAAAGCCGGCGTTGACATGGTTGATCAGCTCGTCGAGTGCGGCCATGGTCGGGTCAGAACGCGCGGGGCTGGGCCCGCGCCGCTTCGGCGCCAGACACCAGCGAGCCCAGCAGCAGCAGTTGCTGGATCGCCTCGGCCGCTGCGGCGCGCGGCGCGTCGCCACCCGCTTGGGCGGCGACCAGCGCCTGCGCACCCAGCGCAAAACAGACCGGCTTGAGCGACCCGGACCGCGCCGCTGACACCGCATCCGCTGCCAGCAGGCCAGGCAGCGCGGCAGCGACGATCGCGGTCTGCAAGTCGAAACCGGGTTCGCTGCTGTCGGCCAGCTGGGTCAGCGCGGCCTGCAACTGCTGCGCCGAGGCCGCATGCGGCAGCGGCAGCGGCAGCCCCAGTTGAGCCCTCTGCAGCGTTGCGTCGTTCGTTGCCAGGATTGCGGGCGCAGCGCTGGTCGTTGCCGGCGCGGGCTGCGGCCTGTCGGTTGCGACCGGGCCTGGCAGGGCTTGCATCGCCAGGTTGGGTTGCTGGGACCGGTTCGGTGGCGTCAGGGGGCCGCTCATGCGGCTGCACCGGCGGGTGTGGGCAGGCCCAGCATGCGCCTGGCCATTTGCACGCCGGGCGCACTGGCCGGGCCGTCCGCCGCCTGGCGCAGCGCGCGCTGGCTTTCGACGCCGCGCCGCGCGAAGTGCAGCGTCAGCCCTCGCCAGGCGGCCAAGGATGCGCGGTCCTCGGCGGTTTGGGCAGGCTCAGCCGCGCTGGGCGCAGCGCCCAGCATGCGTTGTCCGCGCTCGATCGCCGCCACCGCAGCCTCGGCCTGGCCAGCGTTGAGCTGCAAGGTCGCCATGCCGATGTAGGCAAAAGCCCGCCGCGGCCGCAGCAGCGCCAGCGACTCGAAGATGGCGGTCGCCTGGCGCGGCAAGCTGGCACCCGCGGCCATGAAGCCGATGCGGGTGAGCAGCCCGATGTCGGCCGCGCCCAAAGCCTCAGGCGTCATGGTTGATCAGTTCGAGCAAGGCGTGTGCGCGCTGCCGCAGCCCGGCCAGGCTGCTGTCATGGCGCGCAGCAAGCTCGATCAACTCCAGCACCACGGCCGCCTCGCTGCGTTGACCCAGCGCGATCAGCGTCTCGGCCCAGCCCAGCAGCAGCCGTGTGTTGTCGGTGTCTAGCGCCACCGCCATCATGTGCAGACTCAATGCCAATTCCAAGTCGCCGACGCCCGCGCTGGCCAGCGCCAGACCGGCGACGAAACGCGATTCGGTGGGCTGCTGCGACACCAGCGCGGTGAACAGCGCTTGCGCCTGGTCATGCTGGCGCGCGTTCAGCGCGGCGAAGCCCAGCGCATACAAGACTTCAATCGACGCCGGGTCGGCGGCCTCGGCCGGCTTGATCTCGTGCAGCAAGGCAATCATCTGCCGGGTCTGCTCGGCGCCGGCGGTGATCCATTCGGGCAAGGGTGTCATGGCTTGTCTCATGCGGTGTTGCGAATCACGGCCAACTCGGTCTGGTTCAGGGTCTGCAGCATCTGCTCGGTCCCGTCCATCATCTTCTTGGTCAGCTCGTCAGCCTTGTTCGCGGCGGCCTCGGCTTGCTGGCTAAAGGCGGTTCTCAGGCCGGCCTGGGCGGCATGCTCGCGGGCCTTGGCCTGTTCGAACTCACCTGCTGCGTTGAAGGAAGATTGCAAGATCTGTCCCGCGCCACTGATGGATTGGCCTATTGCCTGGTTGCGCTGAGTCGCGATAGCAACCTCCTCCAGCCTGATCTTGACTTCGTCGGCGGTCGGCGGTCGATCCGGTGAGGCCTCGACTTTCTGGGCTTCGACCCCTTTGACTGGCGCTTCGGTGACCCCAGTCACCTTGGCCTTTTCAAACTTCGCTTCCACGGCGGCGAGCTTCTTGTCGACATCGGCCAGGTCGAGCTTCTTCGGCGCCTCGACTTTCAGCGCTTCGACTTTCGGCGCTTCGATCTTCAGCGTCGGTGCTTTGATGGGCGCGTTCACTTTGCCGAGCGCGCTGAGCTGTTTGGCCGCGCCCCGGACCCCGAAGGCACCGCCGCCGATGCTGACCAAGCCGCCGACGATCGCGCCTACCAAAGACTTCAGCGCGCCGGCTTTCATCGAGTCCGCCTCGGCCTGGTTCTCCTTGACGCTGGCCATGGTCTCTGACCATTTGGCTTCGTTGTTCGCTTTCTTCAGACCCATGCCCAGGGTGAACACCAAGGCCATGATCTGGGTCATGCTGACCTGCGGCTTGATGCTGCGCAGTGCTGCCATCGTCGTGTCTGGGTCGGCTGCCGAACCGGTGGCCTCAGGCAGGCCGTTGTCGACGGGGCTGCCGTTCGTGGTCTTGCCCAAGCCCACATGGTCCGTCGTCAAGTCGCCGCTTCCCTGGACGCCGTCGGGCTTGACCTCGCCGGTCGGCGCGCTCGGCTGCGCGGACGGCGGGCGCGCAATGTGGTGGCTTGGAATCAGCATGGGTGGCTTTCTTGAAACGAGTTGGCGCTTGAGGGCGCAATTCAGGCCAGGGTCTGGAACGCGTCCAGGGTGGGGGCCAGGTCAGGCAGCCATTGCTTGATCAGCCTGTTGATCTCGGCAAACCCCGCCTTGGTCTGGGTTTGGTTGACCTCGGTCGCGTCTTTCGCGACCTGGTCGATGAAAGACTGGATCAGCGGTTGCAGCGCCAGCAACTTGGTGGCGATCGTGGCGGAGTCCGCTTGCAGCGTGCCCTCCAGGAAGGACTTGACTGCCTGCTTGGCCACGGCCCCCACATCGGTCCCGAGCTTGCCCAGTCCGCCGTATTCCTCCAGCTTGCCGCCGCCCAGCACGAAGCCAGCGACGTTCTGGCCCATGGTGAATGCCGTCACTGCAGCCGCGGCGACCACCGCCGCCGCGTCGGGCTTGACCCCAACGGCCCCAGCAATCTCCTTGGCAGCGTTCTCGACCAGTTCTAGCCTGATGGGGTGCTTGCCGCTGCTGGCGACCGCCAGCGCGATGTCGGCGCCCAACACGGTCAGCGTACCGACGACCTTGGCGATCTTCTGCGCGTCGGCATCGGCCACCCCGATGAACTTCAGCAGATCGCCAGCGACCTGGCTGACCAGCTTCTCGGGCTTGATGCCCGCCACGTCGAGCACGCCGGCTGCCGTGCTCACCAGCGTGACGGCCAACGAGGGCAGGTCTTTTGCCAGCGAGGTGCCGCCGCTGGCGATCGCTGCAGCAATCGTGGCAACCACCTTGGCGCCGAGATCGAAGGTCTTGTCCGGGTTCTGGACGACCCAGCCTATCAAGCCTGCGCCCAGCTTTTGCGCCAGGTCGTCGCCGGCCATGGCCTTCGCTGCGACTTCGACCGCAGCTTGACCCAGCAGGCGGGGCAGGGCGCTTTCCGCCAGGCTCTTCAATTTCGCCAGCTTGACTTCGTCAGTCTGCGAGCTGAGCATCAGCAGCAAGGTTTCAGTGCTTTGCGCTGCCAGCTCGCGGTCGACCTGGGGCAAGGGCGAGACGCCGAACATCCCGGAGGCGAAATCGACCGCGTCGGGGACGATGTCGAGAACCTTGAGCTTGCCGTCTGCGCCCTTGGTCCCCGCCAGCACGGCATCGGCCGCATCGTTGACCCAGTTGGTTTTGGTGGCGATCGGATTGGGGTTGATGGTGCTCATGTCGCTTGCTCCCGCCGGGTTCAGGCCATGGCCATGTTGGCGGTGACTGCCGCCGCAGCCTCGCCGGTCTGCGCCACCGAGTCGCTGCAGCGCTTGAGCGCGGCGCTGCGGGTTTCTTCGGTCTTCTCGAGCATGGCGACTTCGCTGTCGAACATGGCCTGGAGCCGCATCAGCTTGCCCATCAATTCCTTGACTTCGGCCTTGGTGGTCGTCGCGTCATGGGTCTTGATCCCGGTACTGATCGCCATGCCGCCCTGGGCCAAACTCATTCCGACCTGGATCCCCGTAGCCGCTTGCTGCAGCTTCTTGGCCCCGGTCACGCTGGTCATTGACTTTTCGATCACCGCGACGATCTGCTGACAGAACTTGGCTGCCTTGGCAAATTTTTCAGCCGTGATCAACGCGCCGGCGCCCGGCAGCAGAATCGCCGCGGCGATGCCGACGACGAGGTCGGTGACTATGTCGACACCCATCTTGATCCAGTACTGGACCTCTTCGCTGGCGCCGAGGGCCCCTGCGATGACCTTGGCCAGTTGCCCCAGTGTCGGTGACCACCCCAGCGGATCCAGGCCCTGCTTCTCCCGCACCGCGTCGATCGCCTCGACCACCAAGCCAGCCATCATGTAACCGCCCAGCGCCATCAAGCCCACGCCCACGCCGATGCCCACGCCGGTGGCCGCGACCAAGGCACCGACCACCAGGGACACCACGCTGACCACCGCGGTGACGATCTTGCCGACCCAGCCCAACAGCTTTCCCCAGAAACCCGGTTCAGCGTCCTTGGTCTTTTGCTGGGCTTCCAGCAGCTTGGCCAACCGGTCGGCGTTGGTCTTGGCCAACTCGTCTTTCTTGGCCAGCAGGCTTTCGCCGGTGACCTTGCTCTGCGAGTCCAGGCAGTCTGAAAACACCGATGCGGCCAGTATCTGCAGATCATCGGCGCTCATGCCCTTGGGCAGCAAGTCCAACAAGACCTTGGGCAACTCGGGCTGGCCGACGGGTGCCGGCCGTACCGGACTCGTCCCGACGCTGAGCAGCGCAAGCTCAAGTGTTTTTTGATCGACGAGGAGCGCGGCCGCTGCCGCAGCGGCCTGGCTGGCTTGTGCGGCCGGATCCGTACCCGGCAAGGGCGCCAAGTCCAGCGGTGTCAGCAGCGGCGCGCCGGGCAGATTGCCGGGAATGCTGCTCATGTCGCTGCGCCCTGGGGCTGGCGGTTCAGGATCTCGATCATCGCGCTGGCGCGCTGCTTGAGCTCGGCCTGGTCGGCGCGCTTGCACATCGACACCACGAAGCCCAGCGCATCCCGAGCATCGTCGACCTGGCCCAGCGCGGCCAGGCATTCAGCGGTGTGGAAGACCGGCTGCGGGTCTGCCATGTCCATCACGATAGCGGTCGCGTAATAGCCTATCGCATCGGCCCACTTGCCCTGCATCTGCGTGGCCGAACCCAGCGCCTGCGCAAAGCGCAGGTCATAGGGGTTGTTCATCACCAGGTAGGCGAAGACTCGGGCGGCGTCCTCGTAACGGGCCTGGCCGTACAAGGTATGGCCGACGAGGAAGATCGCCTCGTACTCGCTGGGGCCAAAACCGCGCAAATCGCCCAGCGTGCCGCCTTGACTCAGATGGGTCGATATCAGCGCCCAGACGGCATCTGGGCCCTGGTCTTGTGTGGGGGTGTCGCTCATCTTGGCTCCTGCTTCACATGTTGCGGGTGATCCCGGCGGCGAGATCGTCGAACTTCTTGGTCAGGGTGCTGATCATGTTCTGCACGTTGGTCAACTTTCCCAGCCAGGACTGCATCGTGATCTGGTCGAGCGTGGTCTCGTTCGCGATCGCGTCGCTCTGCGACTTGAGCTTGACCTCCAGCACGTCGAGCCCGTCCTTGCTGATGTCGCCATTGACTAACGAAGTGATGTTCTGGTTGTTGTTTAAATTGGTGGAAAAACCGGCACCCAAGGCCTCTCTGGCCAGTGCGATACGCTCCAAGGTGCCCGCCTTTTCAGGGCCGTCCGCCCACTTGTTCGCGACGGCCTCTTGCTGTGTGAGCCGCAACGCCGGGTCTGTTTGCGCATCGGCTGGCACCTTGTCAAGCTCTGCTTTCTTCTCTTTGCTGAGGTCTTTAGCCTGTTTGTAGCCATCCAGCAAATTGGTGCCTTTGGCGTCCGGCGGAAACTGTTTTTTCGACGCGGTGACGTTGGCCTGCGCTTGGGAGATTTTGGAGAGCAGCTGGTTCTTCGACTGCATGCCTTCTACGGTGCGCCGTACCTCCTTGTCGCAGAGGTTCTGTCGCTCGGCCAGCACGGTGAAGAGCAGGGTTTCGAGTGAGACACCTTTGATGTCTTGCAGCGCATTGACGCCGCTGAGGTTGCTAACGCCTGAAGTCGACATGATGATTCCTGGTGAGATGGGGTGACAGCGGGGTCAGATGCGCAGGCCGCGGCGCTTGACGCCTTGCGGTGCGCGCTTGCGCAAGCCCCGGCGATCGATTTCGGCATCGACCTCATGCTGCACATCGATCCGGTCCTGGTCGAGCGCTTCGCGGATCTGCTCGCTCAACGCATCAGTCATCTGCGCATTGATGCCTTGACGCAGTTGCGCCGGGTCGACGCCGTGGCGTTGGCAGGTGGCCTCGAAGCCCATCTGCTCGGCCTGCAGCCCCAGTTCGATCAGCCTGTTGTTCTCGGCGATGAGTTGCTGGATTGCCGGGTCGCTCTCGTTCAAGTCTTCCATGACATGGTCCTTTGGGTTTCGGGCCTCGCGCATCTGCAGCGTGGGCATCGGCGTTGATTGAGTTTTTTCTGGTGACTGGCAAATACGATAACACCATGTGTGCTTACGCCACTACAATCGTTTCGCTTAGTTGTATGTCATTAAATAATTGACAAAAGATCAGGGCGAAAGCTTCAAGAAGTCGGTAAATCGTTGACACGTCGGCTGTGACGGTCAATTCGAAAGTCAGCAAATCGTTTACTTCTTGGTCGACAAGGTAGCAAGGTAAAGCCACTGGCAAATGACAGACGACGAAACGCCCGACAGCCATTCGGCAGCACTGCTCAGCGCGCCTGCGCGCCGTGCCGAGGGCTTTCGCCTGCTTGGCCAGGCGGTGTCGCAGACCGAGGTGGCGCGCTTGCTCGGGGTGTCGCGCCAGGCGGTGCATGCCTGGGCCCGCTTGCTGGCCGAGTCGCGCCAGCGCGGGGTGTCGTCGGTGACTCGGCCCAGGGGTCGGCCTCAGCGCTTGAGCGAGGTTCAGCGCCAGTGGCTGACCGACAAGCTCGCGGGCAGCGCCGAGCAGGCCGGGTTGTCCGCCGGCCCCTGGACGGTCGACCGGGTGCGCGGCTTGCTGGCCTGCGAACTCAGTGTGCAATTCAGCCACGGCGGCTGCTGGGAGCTGATGCGCCAACTGGGTTGGCGCTCGGGCCGGCAGCCGCGCACGCTGTTGGACCAAGACCTGCCTGCCGACGCGCTGCAGGCGGCGCAAATGGTGGCCCAAGCGGCGGCCCAAGCGGCGGCCGACGCGTTGCCGGCCTGGTTGCCGCCGCCCAGCGCCGAGGCTGCGTCTGCCGACGAAAGCGGCCTGGCTTGGCTGCTGCCGCCACCGCTGCTGCACAGGCAGGGTGCCTGAGATGGCGCGACGCCGCAGCTTGTCAAGCCAATACCTGACGCCGCGTGGCTGCTGCCGCGCTTGCCGCCAGCGCGTGGTCGTCGATAAGCTGGCCCGATGCTGAAAGATTTGAGTTCCCTCAGTACGGCCCCGCAACCAGGTGCCCGTGCCGCGCCGACGCATGCCCACCGTGGCCACACGAGCGGCGCACAGACCCTGGCTTTGGCGGTGTTGAACCCGATGTCGCTGATCAACGACTCGGCCGACGAGCTGATGCAAAGCCTGTCGGGGCTGGTGCAGGAGCGCAGCCTGCGCGAGCGCCGCGTCACCGCTGACGGTGCGGGCGGCGCGCTGTCGCGCGAGCAAGCCATGGCGATGCTGCTGGCGATGCAGCAAGGCCAGGCTGGCGATGGCGCGAAGCAGGGCGAGGGCGAGATGCTGGTGCTGGCGCGCCGCGTGCTGGGCCAGCCCGGCCAGGCGCGCCAATGGGTGCAGGCCGAAGGCGGCGATGCGTCCAGCCAATACCTGACGATGCTCGAGTTGGTCGAGTTGATCCGCGAGGGCGCCGCCGGGCCTGACCCGTCGGGCCGCGCGCTGGAGGCCTTGCACGACGCCATGGCCGAACTGCTGGCCGAGCATGGCCAGGCGATCCGCGCCGACCTCAACACCTTCGACGCTGCGGCGCAGCTCGGCTCGGCGGCGCAGACCCAGGCCTTCCGCAGCGCCTACCGCGACGTGGTCGTCGGTGCCACCAGCACCGCAGCGACGCTCAAGCACTTGCTCGGCGCGGTCGAAGGCGGCAGCGGTGACGATTACACCAAGGTGCTCGAGACCTTGCGCAACGCGCTGGGCCTTGACCTGGCCGCGGCCAGACCGTCCACCGACCCGGTCAGGCTGCAGAACCTGGTCTCAGACCTGTACCACCTCAAGGTGATCTCGACCGTGGTCGACCAGAGCCAGCGGCTCAGCGCGACGCTGGTCAAGCGCCACGGCATAGCGGGTTTTCCGGCCACCCGCCTGGCAGGCGACCTGGTTGCGCTGAGCGACGAGCGCTGGGTCGACGCCTCGCGCCTGACCCGCTTGGCCGACCGCTGCCATGCGGCCGAGCCACCGGCCTGTCGGGTGGACTTTCTCACCACCGCGCGCCAGCTGATGCGCGAGCTGCCCCCCACGGTGTTTCCATCGCCAGAAGGCCGACAGTCGCTGCTCGACACCTTCCAGGTGGCGATCGACCAGGCGATCGAGCGCGAAGAGGATTTCGAATGATGGCGTTGACGAAGGGCGTGATGCGCCGGCTGACCCGGCGGGCCTTGGCATGAGCGTGGACTTCGCGGTCGCCGACTATGGCCGGGCGATGGGCCTGCCCGAGCTGTCGCTGCAGCCCTCGGGCCAGGTGCGGCTGGGCTTGCCGTCGGGCGACTGGCTGAGCCTGGAGCAGACCCGCGACGCGCTGCTCGTCAACGCGGTGTTCCAGCTGCCTTACCTGCCGGCGCCAGCAATGCTGCTGGCTTTGCAGGCCTGTGACCTGCGCCGGCCCGAGCTCGACGCTGCACTGCAAGTGGGCTTGCGCGGCTCGGGCAGTGGCAGCTGCCTGCTGGTGCTGGCGCGCTTGAGCGACCTGCGCCGCATCTCTGGCGACGACATCGCGCGCACGGTCGACAGCATCCTTCGCTGGTACCAGCGTTTTCAATCAGAGGCCTCGATCGGCCAGACGGGAGGCTGAGATGGCCACGGATCTGCTCAGCAGGATGGGCTCTATTTACGGCTTCAAACTGTCGGAAATGTTCAGGCCGCCCGAGAAGGCCGAACACTTCGACACGGAAAAGCTCTTCGGCAATGTGACGGCGGACCGCACGCAGTCGATGCGGGAATTCGAGGCGATCCAATCGTCCAATCCACAGGGCCTGGGCAGTGAGGCCCGTCTCACGGGCTGGGCTCATTCGCCGATCGAATCGCCCGAGGTCCAAACACCGCTGGGCTTGATTTCGACGACCGAGCGCTGCTGCAATTCGATCAAGAAATTTGCTCAAAC
>JBILYN010000244.1:0-6565 GCA_044377715.1 Aquabacterium sp. | reverse complement strand
ACGACCCAAGACCCGGCGCAAGCCGACACCCTCAAGCGTGCCGGTCGGGAGTTGGCGAGTTGGTCCGCCAATTGCGAATTCGCGCTCGAGCAGGTCATGACACTGCAGGCGGCTTGACCGGTCATGACGCTGCCGCGTGACCAACACGATGCGATGTCGCTGCTGGGCCAGCTCTTGCTGACCCAGGGCCACCCCGAGCGGGCGGCGCACATCTACGCGTCGCTCGAGATCCTCGAGCCCGGCGAGCCGGTCAACGTCCGCGCGCTGGCGCTGGCGCACGCGCGGGCCGGCCAGCCCGAGAAAGCCCTGGACGCGCTCGATCGGCTGGCGCTGGCCGGTGCGGTCGACCAACCCTTCCATCTGCTGCGCGCGCAGGTCTTGTCCGAACTCGGCCGCGCCGACGAGGCCGCGGCCGCGATGCGCGCCTACATGGCGATCAGAAGCGCGGTGCCGTCCGCTGCCAAGCCTTTGCCCAAGAGGGCCGCCAAGCCGTGAAAATCCAGGTCTTTCTACAGCGCCTGGCGGTCGAAGCCGCCAAGCGCAACGACATCGTGCTGGCGGTGATGCTGGTGGCGATCATCTTCATGATGATCCTGCCGCTGCCCACGCTGGTGGTCGACATCCTCATCGCCGTCAACATGACGCTGTCGGCGGTGTTGCTGATGGTGGCCTTGTACCTGCAATCGCCGCTGGCTTTCTCGTCGTTCCCGTCGGTGCTGCTGGTGACCACGCTGTTCCGGCTCGGCATCTCGATCGCCACCACCCGGCTGATCCTGCTGCAGGGCGACGCCGGCCACATCATCGACACCTTCGGCAATTTCGTCGTCGGCGGCAACCTGGTGGTCGGTCTGGTGGTGTTCCTGATCCTGACCATCGTGCAGTTCGTCGTCATCACCAAAGGCGCCGAGCGGGTGGCCGAGGTGGCGGCGCGCTTCTCGCTCGACGCGATGCCCGGCAAGCAGATGGCGATCGACGGCGACATGCGCGCGGGCACCATCGACATGGAAGAGGCCAAGCGGCGCCGGCGCATCGTCGAGAAGGAAAGCCAGCTCTACGGCGCGATGGACGGCGCGATGAAGTTCGTCAAGGGCGACGCGATCGCCGGGCTGATCATCGTCGCGGTCAACCTGTTGGGCGGCATCCTGATCGGGGTGTTGCAGCGTGGCATGACCGCAGGCAAGGCGGTGCAGACCTACTCGATTCTGTCGATCGGCGACGGCCTGATCTCGCAGATCCCGGCGCTGTTCATCTCGATCTGCGCTGGCTTCATCGTTACCCGCGTGCAGGCTGACGACGGCGGGCCAAGCAACGTTGGGCGCGACATCGGCGCCCAGGTGCTGGGCCAGCCCAAGGCGCTGATGATCGGCGGGGCGGTTGCGATCGGCATGGGGCTGATCCCGGGCATGCCGACCTCGGTGTTCCTGATCCTGGGACTGCCGCTGATCGCGATGGGCTATGCGACGCGCCCGCGCATCGAGATCGACGCGCAAGGCAACATCAACACCAGCCCGGGTCTGCAGCCCAGTGGCGCGCCGGTCAAGCCGCTGCGCAATGACGGCACCGACGAGTTCGTCCCGACCGTGCCCTTGATCCTCGACGTGTTCGAGGGCCTGGCCGCAGCGATCGACGCCAAGACCCTGAACGATGAGCTGGTCAAGATCCGGCGCGCGCTGTACTTCGACCTGGGCGTGCCGTTTCCGGGCATCCAGCTGCGCTACAACGACCGCTTGTCGGCCGAGACCTACCAGGTCGTGCTGTCCGAGGTGCCGGTGGCGCAGGGCCGGCTGCGGATCAACCACCTGCTGGTGCTAGAACCCGAGCAGACGCTGAGCTCGCTGGGCATCAAGTTCGAGAAAGACAAGCCATTCCTGCCCGGTGTCGAGACGCTGTGGGTCGACGCCGAGATGGCCAACCTGCTGGGCCGTGCCGGCATGTCGTTCAAGACCCCCAGCCAGGTGGTGACCTACCACCTGGCCAACGTGCTGCGCAAGTACGCGGCCGAGTTCATCGGCGTGCAGGAGACCAAGTTCTTGCTCAGCGCGATGGAGCAGCGCTACCCCGACCTGGTCAAGGAGGCGATGCGGGTGATGCCGACGCAAAAGATCGGCGAGGTGATGCAGCGCCTGGTGTCCGAGGACATCTCGATCCGCAACCTGCGCGCGATCCTCGAAGCGCTGGTCGAGTGGGGCCAGAAAGAGAAAGACTCGGTGCTGCTGACCGAGTACGTGCGAGGCGCGCTCAAGCGCCACATCAGCTTCAAATACTCGGCCGGCCAGAACATGCTGCCGGCCTACCTGCTCGCGCCCAAGGTCGAAGAACTGGTGCGCGCGGCGGTGCGCCAGACCTCGGCCGGCAGCTACCTCGCGCTCGAGCCCGCGGCCAGCAAGCGCCTGGTCGAGGCCGTCAAGAAGGCCGTGGGCAAGCTGCCCACCACCGGCCAGCGCCCGGTGCTGCTGGCGTCGATGGACGTGCGGCGCTACCTGCGCCGGCTGGTCGAGCAAGAGTTGCCCGACCTGCAGGTGCTGTCGTACCAGGAGCTGACCCCTGACGTCAACATCCAACCGCTGGCCAGGATAGACCTGTGAGGCCCGCAGCGCATCGCGCCCTGCGCCTGAGCCCTGTGGCACGCTGCTGGCGTGAGCTGATCGCAGGCGATGCCTGAACCGCGCTTCGAGGACAGCGCCGGCCTGCAATTGCGGGTGCTCTCCGGTGTGCACGCCGGCGCCAGCGCGCCGCTGCCGGACGACGACGCCCCGCTCAGCCTGGGCCGTGGCGATGACAACGACGTGGTGCTGAGCGACGCGCCGTTCGGCCAGGCGCAGCTGGCTTGGCGCGACGGTGCCTGGTGCTGGGCCGACGCCGATGGCAGCGCCAGGCTGCAAGCCGGCCAGGGCCTGCGCATCGGCGGCTTGCTGCTGATGCTGGCCGCGCCCGACCAAGCCTGGGTCGACCCGGTCGACTGGATCGATCTTGTGCCGGCAGACGAGCCCGCCGCCGAGCCCGCCGACGGGCCCGCCAATAAACCCGACGCCAGCCTGGCGGACCCGACGCTGGACCGGCCCGAAGCCGACGCTGCGCAGCACGATGCGCCAGACGAGATCGATCTCAAGCTGCCTGACCCGGCGGCGCGTCGGCCTGCGGGCCAGCCCGCGCGCTGGCTGGCGCTGGTGGGTCTGCTGGCCGGTCTGTGGGTGATGGGGGTTTGGGCGGTTTCAGGGATGGGTTTCAACGGTTTGGGTGGATTTGCAGTCTTTGCCGGCCGCCCGGCCAAGACGCAGGCCGACCCGGTGGTCGCGGTCGTGGTGGCCGATCCGGCGCTGGTCTGGCGCCGGGTCGTCCAGGCCATAGACCAGGCGGGTTTTGCCGCCACCGTGCGGGCCCAGCCCCAGACCGACGGCAGGATCCGGCTGCTCGGGGTGGTTGACACCGACGAGGTGATGGAGCAGCTCTTGCGCTTGCTGGCGCCCGCGGGCGGGCGCTTGAGCCTGGCACTGCTGACCCAGGCCGACTTTGCCGCCAGGGTCAAGGCGCTGGCGGTCGACTCGCCTTTTGTCGGCCGCTGGCTGGCACTGGAGCAGGGCCGGATCGGATTCGACGGCGCTTTGGGCAGCGACGAAGAGCTGCGCAAGATGCGCGAATGGGCGCTGGCCCAACTGCCCGAGGCCGCCGGCGTGGTGCTGGAGCGACCGCTGGCTGCCGCCGCGGCCGAGCCGGTGCCTCAGGCGCAGGCGGCAGCGCCGCCCGCATTCCCGAAAGTCTCTGCAGTGGTCAGCGGCGACCGGGCTTATGTGCTGCTGGCCGACGGCCGGCGCATCCTGCCTGGCGGCATGGTCGACGAGCTGCGACTCGCGGCGATCCAGGACGACGCGCTGGTCTTCGAGACCCGGGCCGGCACGCAGCACCGGATGACGAGATGAGTGACGCTGTGACCGAAGACCTGCCCACCGATGCGCCCACCGACGCGCCCACCGGCGATGCGTTGGGCGACGCCGACCTGCAGGCCCGCCTGGCCGGCCCCGATGGCCAGCGCGAGCGCGAGCGGCTGCTAGACCATCTGCAGGCGCTGGACCGGCAGCTCAGCGCGCGTGCCGCGCTGGCCGCGCCGGCCGCAACCCATTCGCAAATCGCTGCCGCACAGGTGGCCGTGCGTGCTGCGATCGATACCTTGAACCGGCTGGCCCTGAGCGGGCGTGCCGGCGTCGAGGGCCCATTGTTGAACCGAAACACTTTTTACCCAGGAGACCCGCCATGACCATTGCAGCACCTCTGACCTTCGACTTCATCAACAGCACCGTGCTGGCCGCGCTGACGGCCAAGGAGGCGACGCTCAAGACCTCGATCCAGACCGTTGGCACCGACGCGAGCCCGGTGCAATTGCTCGACCTGCAGCAGCAAGTGCAGGCCTGGACCATCATGGCCCAGATCCAGGGAACGATCGTCAAGGAAGTTTCTGACGCGATGAAGAGCGCGATCCAGAAAGCGGGCTGATCGCCGGTGGCGGGTCTGTGCCGTCGGGCCGGCCGCTATCGGCCCGGTTTTGGTGACCGCCTAGCAAAGCCTGGTCGGCGGCGCGCCCACCGAATCGTTCAGCGACGGCGCCAAGGCCGACCACCGCGCCACCTTCATCGACTCGGTGTCGCACCAGAAAGCCTGGTTTGACAGCTTTGTCGCCAACAGCCGCTGAGCGCGATGCTCAGGCGCCAGGCCCGCGAACCCCCATCCCCAGGAGCCAGACATGAGCGACGACGACCCAAGCATTCACAGCGCGCCCGCCCGCCGGAAAGCGGCCTGCCCATGATCGCCGACCATGACGAGCCCATCCTGGTCAGCGCGCCTTTCGCGGCCTTGGTCCAGGCTTTTGCGGCATTCACCGGCCTGCCGGGCCAGCTTGATGCGCACGCATTCGGCGTTGAGTTCGACGCCGGACCGCACACCGCCAGGGTGTTGCCGCATCCGCTGGACGACGGCTGGCTGCAGGTCGAGGTCGAGGTCTGTAGCGCAGCCCAGGCCAGCGCGCGGCCACTGGCGCTGCTGCACGGCCTGAACAGCGCGGCGCGTTTCGAGCACCGCTGGCTCATCTGCATCGACGCCGACGACAGCTTGTTGATCCACACCGGCCGCGCGCTGGCCAGCACCGATGCGGGCGCGCTGGAGGGCTTGATCGTCGACGGACTCGAACGCGCCCAAGCGCTGGCCGCGCTGTGGCAGTCCGCGCTGGACGGTGACGCCGCATCAGCCAGCCCTGCGGCCAGCGATGCCGACCTGCGCTTTGCCGGGATCAGAGGGTGAGCCCGACGCGCCAGGCCATTCTTGACCGCATCAACGGAGAACAGGCATGAGCGGTTTCGCGATTTCGGGCACCAAGGGCAATGCCAACGCCGCCGGCCGGCAGGTCGATTCGCTGCTGGGTAATGTCGACAAGACGAAAGCTCTGGAGGTCTTGAAAGGCATCCAAACCGAGTTGCAAGCGCATACCGGCACGCTCAAGATCCTGCACACCAGCAAGGCCGACAAGGACCTCAAGTTCAAGTCCGGCATGAACTTCATGTGGATTACCCGGCGCGACAGCAAGATGACGCTGACAGCGCAGTTCGTGACAAAGCTCGCCGAGAAGGCTTGCGAAGGCCTGCCGGCTGAACGCCGGGACGAGGTCATGACCCATCTGAACAACTACCTGACAGCGAATGACAACCGGATCACGTCGGTAGACGCGTTGATCACATTGATCACCGCGCCGCCAGAGGAGCAGGGCGCCAGAGAGCCGCTGATTCGTCAGCAGTCTGAATCGCTGGGGCTGAATCCACATGGGCAGTTGCAAGCGCCGGAGCACGAAAACCTGTCCAGTTTGGCCAAGCCGGTCGATGAACTGCTCAGCGGGTCTAGAGCGTCTGGAAGTTTGTTCGAACAGGCGTCGTCTCGGCCGCTGAGCGGTGAGTCGATCCAGTCGCAGGCGCTGCCAGAGTCGCCACCCGATGGCCAACATGGCCTCTTGCCCGCGGCGCAGCAGCGACCATCGCTGTCGCAGGCCAGTCTGTCTAGCCACGGCAGCTTCGTCAGCCAGCGCGGCGACCGCCCTTCGGGCGTTCTGCGAGAGCCCAGCGTCGACCTGGCACAGCGCCGCGCGCACGAACGGTCAAGCGAATCAGCAAGCCTGTTCCGGAACTCGGCATACCTCGAGAGCGACAGCGACGAGAACGAATACCTCGGGTCGCGCGAGAGCATGCGCAGCGAATTTGCTGGCAACCGGGCGAGCTTCGACCTCGACCCAATTTCTGACAACGATCTTCATCTTCTCGGTAAAAATGTAAATGAGAATGATGACGATGACGAGGCTGATTTTAGTTTGGACGACGGCCAAGTTGTAATCAATGTGCGTCTGGAAATAATTCAAAGATTAGAAAATGAGAAGATCGATAAAATAATAACTGAATTGTATGAGATTGAAGGAAAAATCGAACAAATAAATGGTAGATTTTTTGACCTCGCGGACAAGGTTGATGAGATTATATTTACCCAAATTGATTTGATTGCTGAATACAAGAATAATCCGGATGATAGAAATGCA
>JBILYN010000346.1:0-5022 GCA_044377715.1 Aquabacterium sp. | reverse complement strand
CATCGTCACTGCGGGCCGCGGCGTCGAGTTTTGTGGCGACAGGCGAAGCGCCGGATGTGTTCAGATGCGGCGCCCCTACTGACACTTCCGCAACTACCGCCACTACCACCGCCAAGGCCCAGACCCATGCCCAAGATCACCCTACCCGCCTCGATGCCTGCCCTGATGCCCAAAGCCACTGCCAACGTGCCCGCGACCTTTCCCGCGTTGCGGACCCACATGATCGACGGCCGAACCGAGAGCCGGATCGAGCAACTCGGGCTCGACGACCTGTCGCCCGGGGAACTGGTGGTCCGCACCCGGTATGCCGGGGTGAACTACAAGGACGGGCTGTCGCTACACGGCCAGGCCAAGATCATCAGCGCGTTCCCGCGCGTGGCCGGCATCGAACTGGTCGGCGAAGTGGTCGACGCCAACGCGCCGGGCTGGGCTGCCGGACAGACTGTGCTGGTGCACGGCTTCCAGACCGGGATCGCCCACGACGGCGGCTTTTCAAGCTATGTCCGCGTGCCCGCAGGCCATGCCCAGAGGCTGCCCGAAGGCCTGACGCCGCATGAGGTTGCGGTACTCGGCGTGCCGGGCTTCAGCGCCGCGATGGCGCTAGAGCGTTTCGAAGAGATGGGCGTGACGCCAGCGTCAGGCCCGATCGCGGTCAGCGGCGCTGGCGGCGCAGTCGGTCTGATGAGCATCGCGATCCTGAGCCGCGCCGGCTACCGCGTCGCGGCGATCACGCGACGCATGGATCTCGCCGACGGCTTGCGGCTGGCCGGCGCTGCCGAGGTGATCGACGCTGCGGTGCTGGCGCAACCTCAGCGACCGCTCGAAAAACCCCGCTTCGCCGCGGCGATCGACAACGTCGGCGGTGCGATGCTGTCCTGGTTGCTGCGGACGATGCAGGACGGCGGCTGCGTGGCCTCGGTCGGCAACGCCGCGGGCAACAGCTTCGAGGGCAGCGTGCTGCCCTTCATCATGCGGCGGGTGCAGTTGTTCGGCATCGTCGCCAACGCCCCCTGGCCGCAGCGCCACAGGCTCTGGGCCCGGCTGGGCAGCGACTGGAAACCCGATTTCGACAAGCTGCTGCCGCATGTTGCACACATCGGTCTGGCCGAGCTGATGGCGCACAGCGCGAACCAGCTGCAAGGCACGACAGCGGGCCGGGTGCTCGTGAGCTTCGAGCCGTGACAACGCAGCGCAGCCTGAGCACGCCGCTGTGCCGGCAGCTGGGCATCACCCACCCGATTTTTGGCTTCTCGCACAGCGTCGACGTCACGGTCGCGATCACGCTGGCCGGCGGTTTCGCGGTGCTGGGGGTGGCGCGCGACGACCCTGAGCACATCGCCCGCGCGCTGCGCCAGGTTCGCGTCGCGGTCGGTTCGCGCCGCTTTGGCGTCGACCTGATGTTCCCGCGCCTGGCCGGCGACGAGGCGTCGGTGGCGCAGGCTCAAGCCGCGATCCCGCAGCGGCACCGTGATTTCGTGGCCCAGCTGCTGCGCAAGCACCAGGTGCCAGCGGCGACCCGGCCGACCTTCTTCACTGCCGCCATTCGCAACGCTGCGATGTTCGAGGCCCAACTCGACGCGGTGCTGGCGTCGGATGTCGACCTGGTCGCCGCCGCAGTGGGCGTGCCGGCCGAGGTGGTCACGCGCATCAAGCAGCGCGGCAAGACAGCGCTGGCGCTGGTGGGCTCGGTCAAGCATGCGCAGGCGGCGCTGGCAGCGGGCGTTGACCTGCTGGTGGCCCAGGGCTACGACGCCGGCGGCCACACCGGCCCGGTGGGCACCTTCACGCTGCTACCGCAGGTGCTGGAAGTGGCCGGTGACACCCCCGTGATCGCTGCTGGCGGCGTCGGCCACGGCCGGCAACTGGCCGGCGCGCTGGCCATCGGTGCACAAGCCGTGTGGCTGGGCACGCTGTGGCTGGCCACCGACGAACATGCGCTGGCGCCAGCGCTGGTCGACCAGTTGCTGCAAGCGCGCAGCGAAGACACCTTGCTGACCCGGTCGCACAGCGGCAAACCCTGCCGCGTGCTGGGCTCGGGCTGGACCGACGAATGGCACGCCCCCGGCGCGCCCGAGCCGCTGCCGATGCCTTACCAACAGGTGCTGACCGGTCCGCTGGTCGCGGCGGTCGAAGAACACGGCGTGACCAGCCTGCTCTACACCCCGGCCGGCCAGAGCGTGGCCTGGGTGCAGCAGCGCGAAACCGTGCAAGCGGTGATAGACCGCCTGGTGGCACAAGCCAGGCTCGCGCTCGACAACTTGGGCCGGCTCATCGGCGCCGTTTGAATCCACACAGGCAGGGCAACAAGGCTGGTCTGCGTCTTGTTTTTTCGAGCCGGCGTGGTGGCGACGATGCTTGGTCAGCGCTCAGGACTTCACTGCATTCAAGCGCAGCATCAAGGTCATCGGATGCTGGGGGGATTTCTGGAATCCGTAGTGTTGATAGAACTGCTTGGCACGGTCATCGAGGGCGTGGACAAGCAGAGCCCGGACACCGACGCTGTGCGAAACCGCCACGGCCCGGTTGACGGCGTCCTGCAACAACGCGGCACCGAGCTTGATGCCTTGCGCTCGCCGATCAACCGCCAAACGCGCGAGAACCATCACCGGAACAGGGTCAGGCATGTTGCGCCGCGCGCCACTGGTGGCCTGCTGGTGCGACACAGCACCTGCAGCCATCGCGTAGTAAGCGTAGACCCGCGCATCTTGACCCGCCGCGTGCTGGCGAACGTGGATGGGGCCGAAGCGACTATCGCCTGCTGCTTCTTGCCGCCACGGTCGGCTGGCAGGCGCTGAACGAGCCTGCGACCGTGGCTGTAGTTTGACTTACTCAGTAAGCCAATTTATGATGTAGACGTTCAAACCTCTGTGGGGCAATACATGTCGACGCTGCTGGTCTCCTCGAAAGGTCAGATCGTGTTGCCCGCCGCACTGCGGCGCAGGCTGGGCATGGGTACTGGCGCCAGGCTTGAAGTTCTCGAGGAATCTGACGGGCTCAAGCTGCGCGTGGTCAGGTCGGTCGCCACGGCCGATCTGTCCGGAATGGCGGGCATGGTGAAGGCGCGCTCGCGCGGCGTCCCGCGTCGCCTTGAAGACTTCGATCCCGCGTCGATGCTGACCGGTTCGCGTCGCGCCAAGCCATGAAAGCCCTCGATACGAACGTGCTGGCGCGCTTCTTCATCGATGACGCCGACGATGCGCAGGCCGCCAAACAACGGCCTGCGGCCGTCGCAGCGCTGCACGATCGATCATTCGTCTCGGTGACCGTTTTGCTTGAACTGGAGTGGGTCATGCGTGGGTTCTATGCCTTGTCGAGCCGGGACATTTCTCGCGTGTTGCGGGCCATCGCGGGCATCGAGCACCTCCTGCTTGAGGATCGCGACGCGGTCTTGACGGCGATCGCCGCGTTCGAAGGCGGCCTAGATTTCGCCGATGCGCTTCATGTGGCGCGCAGTTCGCGCACTTCCGGATTTGCGACATTCGACCGACGACTCGCGAAGCGCGCAAAAGGGCTGGCACTGGCGCCGCCGGTGGAGTTGCTGGCCTGAAGTGTGGATCGGCGCCAAAATTCTGGGTCAGAAGGGCGATGCCCGCAACATCGCGCGCCGTGAAACGGCCGCCAGCTCAGCCCGCCGCCAGCGGCACTCTCGCACCCGGCGCAATCGTCGGCGGCGCGACGTTCAGCGTCTCGATCGCAAACCCCGCAGCGGCCTTGTAGCGCGCCATGTAAGCCTCGCGCTCGGCTGCGGGGATGACTTGGTCGATGTCGTCGAACACGCCACCGCAGCGGTCATCGACCAGGCCCAGGATGCCGAACGGACCGGCACCTCGGTTGCGCAGCACCAGCGCCGAGATGTCGGCGCACAAGCGATCGTCGTAGGCCTTCAGCGCGGCCGGGCCTATGCCTTGCGCCAGCAGGCTGGCCCCCAGCACCCGCGCATCGATGATGGCCTGGGTCGCGCCGTTCGAGCCCACCGGGTACATCACATGCGCGGCGTCGCCCAGCAACGCGACGCGGCCGTCGACCCAGCTGGGCACCGGGTCGCGGTCGATCATCGGGTACTCGAAGACTTCGGTGGCGCCGCGCAGCATCGCCGGCACATCGAGCCAGCCGTAATTCCAGCCCTCGAAGTGGCCGATGAAATCGGCCAGATCCACCCGCCGCGTCCAGTCGCCCTGGGTCCAGCCCTGCGCGTTGTCCACGGTGATCTCGGCGATCCAGTTGATCGTGGCAAGACCCGTGGCGCGTTCGGGCTGCGAGATCGGGTACAGCACCACCCGGTGCCGCAGCGAGCCCACGCCGACAAACGACGCGCCGGTGCGTATCGGCACGCCTGGCGTGGTGCCGCGCCACATGATCGCGCCGCCCCATTGGATCGGTGGCTGCTGCGGGTACATCTGTGCCCGCACGGCCGAATGCAGACCATCGGCAGCGACCAGCAGCGTGCCATCGGCTTCGCTGCGGCCGCCGTCACGCGTCTCGATCAGCGCTGTGACAGCGTTCTGCCGCTGGCGGTAACCTGTCACCCGATGACCCAGCCTCAGTGCATCAGGGCCGAGACGATCGCGTACAGCTCGGGTTAGCATCATCTGCAACTGGCCCCGGTGCACCGAATACTGCGGCCAGCGGTAACCGGCCAGCAGTCCGCGCGGCTCGGCGTAGATGTCGTTGCCGTTGCGTCCGACCAGCGCCCATTCGCGGGCCTGGATGCCAATGCTGTCGAGCACCTGGTTGTCAAAACCCAGGTCATGCAGTTCGCGAACCGCGTTGGGCTGCAAGTTGATGCCCACTCCCAGCGGCTGCAGGTCGGCCACCGCTTCATAGACGACACAGGGCACGCCGATCTGGTGCAGCGTGAGTGCGAGGGTCATGCCCCCGATGCCGCCGCCGGCGATCAGCACGGGGCGCTTGTGGAGTGAATCAGCCATCGCTGGATTGTCCGAGATCTTCGATCGTCATACTTCGGGGCTTGCCGTTGGACCGGCAGTGTCGTCGAACCTAGAGCTGCTACGGCCTCGTCAG
>JBILYN010000089.1:0-14835 GCA_044377715.1 Aquabacterium sp. | reverse complement strand
CGGCCTATGCCCTCGCGGTTGGCCGATTGGTCCGAATTCCTGGCGCTTGCCGAGCCTATGCGTGGTCGCAACCAGGGCGTCTTCATGATCACCAAGGGTCCGACCACCCCGGTGGCCAAGCTCGAGGAATTTGCAGCGGCGTCGGGCCGGCCCGTGCTCGTCGCAGCGCTGCTGCATTCGAGCCTGGCCCCCAACGGTGTGTTCGATGACCTCGACGGCATTGCGGCAGCCAACCAGCGCGGTCATCACATGCGCGGCGCGGTGGCTGCAACGCCGCTGGTGTTCGATTTCTCGTTCGAAGTGCCTTATCCGCTCGAGCCCTTGCTGGCCTGGAAACCGATCTTTGGTCTCAAAGGCCAAGACATGATCGAGCGTCTGCGCGACCCGGTCTTGCGCCAAGCTTTGCGCGAAGAACTCAAGACGCCGGCGCGGCGTATCTTTTCAGGCGACTGGAAGCTGGTACAGGTGCTGCAGACCGTGCGTGCCGAGAATCGGCAGCTCGAGGACCGCAGCATCGCCGACATCGCCGCTGAACGATCGGTCGATCCGCTCGACTGCATGTTCGATCTGGCGATCTCGGAAGACCTCGGTACGCTGTTCTCACTGGTCGCTTTGAACCACGACGAGACCGCAGTGGCCAAGTTGCTGAATCACTCTCAAAGCCTGCTGTCGCTGTCGGACGCCGGCGCGCACCTGTCATTTCTGGATGACTCAGGCTTCGGCCTGCATCTGATGGGCCACTGGGTCCGCGACAAGGCCATCATGGGTTTGCCAGAAGCCGTGCGTCGCTTGACCAGCGCGCAGGCAGAGTTCTTTGGCATCCGCGACCGCGGCAGCCTGCGCGAAGGCTGTGCCGCCGACCTGCTGTTGTTCGACCCGGCAACGGTTGGGCGCGGCGCGCGTTCTCGTGCCAACGACCTGCCGGCCGATGCGACCAGAGTGGTCACCAAGTCGTGCGGCGTCCATGGCGTGTGGGTCAACGGGCAGCGCGTCGCCGACGAGCAAGGTACCGTCCACAAACCCCTGCCGGGCAAGCTGCTGCGCGACTGGCACTGAAAGCGCTGGGCTTGCGCTCCGGTCGAGTCGCTGACTGAATCCGTCCGCGCTCGCTCAGCCCGCCCGCCCATGACTGCCTCGCCCACCGCCCCCTCCGCCTTGCCCTGGTACCTGCCGGTGGCCGACGAGGTGGCGCTGTTCGAGGCCGCCTATGCCGCGCAGCTGCCGGTGTTGCTCAAAGGCCCCACCGGCTGCGGCAAGACCCGATTCGTCGAACACATGGCCGCTCGCCTGGCGCAGGGCCACGCTGCATTGCGGCCCGACGCCACGCAGCCACTGATCACCGTGGCTTGCCATGAAGACCTCACCGCCAATGACCTGGTGGGCCGCCACCTGCTGGCGCACGACCGCACCGTTTGGGCCGATGGCCCGCTCACCCGGGCGGTGCGGCGCGGCGCCATCTGCTACCTCGATGAGGTGGTGGAGGCGCGCAAGGACACGACCGTGGTGATCCATTCACTGGCCGACCACCGGCGCGAGTTGCCGATTGAAAAGACCGGTGAGCTGCTGCGGGCACACCCGGGCTTTGCGCTGGTCATCTCGTACAACCCGGGCTACCAGAGCGTGGTCAAAGACCTGAAGCCGTCCACCCGGCAGCGCTTCGTGAGCCTGGCCTTCGACTACCCGACGGTCGACCTTGAAGCCGCCATCGTCGCCCATGAGGGTGGTGTTCCCGAGGCCATGGCCGAGCGTCTGGCGGTGTTGGGCCAGCGGGTGCGGGCCTTGCAAGCGCAGGGCCTGGCAGACGGCGTGAGCACCCGGCTGCTGGTGTACGCGGCGCAATTGGTGGCCCGCGGCATCGCACCACGGCGCGCCTGCGAGGTGGCAGTGGCCCAAGGCATTGGCGACGACGCCGATGTTCAGCAAGCCGTGCGCGACATCATCGACGTGTTGCTGCCTTGATGTCGGCGGGCGCTGCCGCTGCGCAGAACCCAGCCGCCGCGGCCGACCCTGACCAGCGACCTTTGCAGATGTTTGCCAGCGCGCTGGCTGGCCGACCCTTGGCCTTGGCGCAGAACCCGCCGACCGGCGCCGCCAGGGCTTCGGGCGGGCCCGGATGGCTGTGGCTGCCACCGCCCGATGACGGCTCGTCCGCAGAGCGCCGCGCCCGGCGTCTGGTGGTGCTGCGGCAGGTGGTCGGCCAGCAGCCCGACGGACGCTGGGCCATCGACGATGAAGCCCTTGCTGCAGCTGGGCTGTGGGGCCCGCTGTCCACGCCAGAGTCGCGCCAGGCGGTTGATGCTGTGGTTGATCCCGAGACGGCGCTGGCGCGCTGCCTGGCCAGCTGGCCCCGGTCGGTGCTGCTGCGGCGGCTGTTCCACACCCTGGAGGCGTCGCGGGAGGACGCCTCACTGGTCCGTCAGTTCCCCGGTGCGCGAGGCGATCTTGCGCGGACTCCGGCCAGGCCATCCGGTTTCAGGCATGCGGCGCTGGCCGCCTGGGCCAGCGCATGCAACCCAAGCGATCAGCCCATGGCTGGCGCGATCGACAGCATGAAGGCCGCTGTGCAGCAATTGACCTTGCTGCTGGCCGGACGCGAACCGGGCCGCCAGCCACTGCAAGCGGTGCCTACGCTGCGGGTGTTGCCTGACGCTGAGCCCGCCACGTCGGCCTCGGCCATCGCCGAGGCCGGCCTGGCAGCGCCTGTCGTCGACGCCGCACCGCAATCACCCGGCGCAGCGAGCGGCCAACTGGCCGGCGGCGGCCTGCCCTCGCCCTTGCCGCGCAGGGCCTCGGCACAGCCTGCCCAACCCGATGCAAGCGGGCCCGAGTCGCCGGCGGCGGCTGCCGTGTCCACCCAGGCTGCAGTGTCGCGCGCCGGCCTGCACACCCAATGGCACGATGAGTGGGACTACAAGGCCGGCGGCTACCGTCGCGCCTGGACCTGCGTGCAGGTGCGGTCGGTGCAGGGCCGACAGGCAGACTTTCTGGCCCGGCTGCGGACCCGGCATGCGCCGCTGTTGCGGGCCATCCGCCGCCACTTCAGCGCCACCCCGCCCACAGCGCGGGCACGCGGTGGCACTGCGGCCGATGGCGACCAGATCGACCTGGACCAGGCCTTGGCCAGCCTGATCGACCGACGTGCTGGCGGTCAAGGCGAGGCGCGGCCTTACCGCCACCGACCCAGGCTGCAACGCGATGTCTGCACCGCTGTGCTGCTGGACACCAGTGGCTCGACCGGCTTCGCGGTGCCGCTGCCGCACGACCCGCAAGACCCGCACGACCCGCAGGCGGTGGCGGCCGATGATGACGACGACGGCCTGCTCTACGGTTTTCGCCCGCGCGGTTTGTCGCCAGGGCCGGCACCGCGTCGGGTGATCGACATCGCCCATGACGCGATCGCGCTGATGTGCGAGGGCCTGCACCTGCTGGGTGACCGACATGCCATCTTTGGCTTCTCTGGCCAGGGCAGGCTGCAGGTGGATCTGCGGGTGGCCAAGGACTTCGACCAGCCCTGGTCGGCCCAGACCGCAGCCGCTTTGGCTGCGCTGGAGCCTGAAGGCAGCACCCGCACCGGCGCGGCCATCCGCTACGCGGTGTCACAGTTGCTGTTGCAGCCCGCCCACACCCGGGTGCTGATGCTGGTGACCGACGGCTACCCACAAGACCAGGACTACGGCCCCGACAAGAACGACCGGGCCTATGGCTTGCACGACACCACCCAGGCCTTGCGCGAGGCCGCGCGTGCCGGCGTCGCGGCGTTTTGCATCACGGTGGACCAGGCGGCGCACGACTATCTGCGCGGCGTTTGCCCGGCGCACCGCTACCTGGTGATCGACGATGTGAACAGCCTGCCCGAGCGCCTGAGCCGCCTCTACCGTCGCTTGACTTCGGCCTAGCGCTGGGTGCCTTCTTTGTCTTGCGCCCAATGAAATAGGCGTTTGATCAACCTAGGCTTCGCGGGCCGCGCGTGAGCAGCACGGGGTCTTGCATCGGATGCCTGCTGGGTTCAGGGAGCGATGGCGGCGCGCAAGACGCGGCGCGCGGCCGCGTCGGCCATCGCGGTGTTGACCCGGTCGAGCGTGTAGATGCCGTCAACCAGTTCGGCAAACGGGAAGCGCTGGCGCTGCGCGACGACGAAGTCCAGCGCCTCGACCAGGTGGCGCGGGTGGTAGTTGTGCACGCCGCGCAGCGTGAGCATCTTGCGCAGCAGCAGGTTGGCGTCGAGCGTGACCATCGCGCCCGGGTTGACGACGCCGCCGAGCACGTAATGCCCGCCGACGCGCAGCATGGCGATGCCCGCGTTGATGACGGCCGGGTCGCCGCAGACTTCCAGCACCACGTCGGCGCCCAGCGGGCGGCACAGTGCGCAGACCTGGCGCGCCAGCTCGGCCGGCTCTACGCCTGTCGGGTCGAGCGCCAGGTCGACGCCGAAGCGCGCACCGAGTGCGCGCCGTTCGGCCACGCCATCGATGCCGATCACCCGACCTGCGCCGCGCGCCTTGGCGATGGCCGCGCCATACAGGCCCAGCAGACCCAGGCCCTGGATGACGACGGTCTGCCCGATGCGGATCTCGGCCGCCTCGGTGACGGCGATCATGGTCGCCACGCCGCAGTTGATGGGCGTGGCCTCGGCATCGCTCAGCACGTCGGGCAGCCGCAGGATCCACGACTGCGGCAGGATGTAGCAGTACTCGCCGAAGCCGCCATGGTGGTGCGGCGGCGTCGTCGCCGCCATGTGCCCGTACTTGTCGACGCCGGGCGACTTCTGCGGCAGGTCGAGCACCTCGCTGCAGTAATTCGGGCCGGGGATGAAGTACTCGCTCCAGGTGATGCGGTCGCCCACGGCTAGCGGCTCACCACGCATGTCGCGGTCGATGCCCGTGCCCAGCGCGGCGATGCGGCCGACGATCTCGTGGCCCAGCACGCCAGGGCAGGGGTTCGGGCGGTGGCCCTGCCAGGAATGGATGTCCGAGCGGCAGATCGTCGACATCGCGATGCGCACCAGCACTTCGCCCGCAGCCGGCGGCCGCAGCGGGTACTCGCGCAGCACGAACGGGCCGTTGGGCGCGTCGTAGACGGCGATGCGGGCGCTGGACGGGATCATGGCGCCGTCCCGTTGATCGCGAAGTCGAAGATCTGGTAGCTCTTCAGGCCTGCCGCAGCGCGGGCGCGGTAGCTGTCGTTCAGCGGCCGGTTGAGGATGAAGGGCACGCGGGCTTCAGTGACTGCACCGTGGCTGCGCAGGCGTGCGTCGCTCAACGTCGAGAGGTCGTGGTCGGCCACGCCGGCGCCGATCACGACGTCGTGCTCACCGATGACCACGACATCCGCCTCGCGGTCGGCAGGCAGTTCGAAGCGGAGGCAGGCGGCGTCTTTGTCGAGCACCTCGGCCAGGCCCGGCATGCCGGTGAGCAGCGCCACGATGGCTTGTGGGCTGGCCTTGCCGCCGCGGCACCAGACGCGCACGAAGCCGCCCAGCGCGCCATGATGGCGAACGAAGGCGTCGGTGATCGGGCAGATCACGCGCGTGTCGCCGGCGCCGAAGGCGCGGTCGAGGATGTCCTGCAGGAAGATCACGTTGGGGCTGCCGTCGGGCTTGGACTTGTCGTTCATGCCGTGGTCGGCCGTCAGCGCGACCGTGGCGCCTAGATTGGCGATGCGGCCGAACGCGGCATCGAGGCGACGGTAGAACTCGTCGGCGACCGGGTCGCCGGGGGCGTGCTTGTGCTGGATGTAGTCGGTCAGCGAAAGGAACATCAGCTCCGGGCGATCCCGTTCGAGCAGGCGGGCGCCGGCTTCGAGCACGAACAGCGAGAGGTCCATCGAGTACATGTCGGGCTGCGGCATGCCGACGAGTTCGAGCACGTTCTCGATGCCGTTGTCGGCCAGGGTGCAGCGGTCGGCGAACTCGGACGAGAAGCTGATGTTGCCTCGGCGCAGATCGAGGTCTTTGCCGAGCTGGCGGCGCAGCTTGTCCTTGGCGGTGACCGAGACCACGCGCGCGCCGGCATCGGCGAACTCGGCCAAGATGGTGCGGCTGCGCAGCAGTTCCGGCCCGGTCATGACCACGGCTTGGCCGGTGGCGACGTCGAGATAGAAATTGCCCGAGATGCCGTGCACCGCCGGCGGCGCGCCGGTGATGAGCGACATGTTGTTCGGGCAGGTGAAGCTGGGCACGGTGCCGTCGGCGACGGCGCTGTAGCCCTCGGCAATGAAGCGGGCGATGTTCGGGATGATGCCGGCGCGCAGGCCGTGCTCGATGTAGGCCGGGTCGCCACCGTCGATGCAGACGACGACGACGGGGCGAGTGGGACGGCAGTAGCTGACGCCGTTCAACAGGATGGAGGTCATCCGGTGGGCTCCGGTGGAGGGCTGCGAGAGTTTGAGGAAGCAGCAGGGCTCAGATCGCCCACTGGCGGATGCGCGCCGACAGCAGGTCGATCAGCGTCACCGAGACGATGATGATGAGCAGCACGGCAGAGGTCTCGGCGTAATCGAAGCCGCGGATGACTTCGTGCAGGATCACGCCGATGCCGCCGGCGCCGACCATGCCGACCACGGAGGCCGAGCGCACGTTCGACTCGAACCGATACAGCGTGTACGAGATCCACAGCGGCAGCACCTGCGGGATGACGCCGTAGAGGATTTCTTCCAGCGCATTGGCGCCGGTGGCGCGCACGCCTTCGACCGGGCGCGGATCGATGGCCTCGACGGCCTCGGCGAACAGCTTGGCCAGCACGCCAGTGGTGTGTATCCACAGCGCCAGCACGCCGGCGAAGGGCCCCAGGCCGACGGCGACGATGAACAGCATCGCAAAGACCATCTCGTTGATCGCTCGGCAGGCATCCATCACGCGGCGCACCGGCTGGTAGATCCACTTCGGCACCAGGTTCGCGGCCGACATCAGGCCGCAGGGGACGGCGCAGACGACGGCCAGCACGGTACCCCAGACGGCGATGTGGATGGTCACTACCATCTCGGCCAGGTAGAGGCGCCAGTCGTGGAAGTTGGGCGGGAAGAACTCGCGCGCGAACACCGCCATGTTGGCGGAGTCCCTGAACAGCGCCATCGGGCGCATGTCGGCGCCGCCCCAGGACCAGATCAGCACCATCAGGACGGCGGCCCAGGCGAGGGTGGTCGTGAAGCCGCCCGAGGGCGGCTTCAACGGCACGTCACGGATGGTCGGTGGCTGCGGTGACATGGTTCGGCGTGCAGTGAAGCCTGGCGGCTTACTTCGTCTTCCCGGCCAGCGCGCCGAGCTTGGCGTCGATCTCGGCGAGCTTGGCCTTCTTCTCGGCTTCGGACATGTTGGGGTCGCCTTCGAACTTCTTGCGGTCCTTGAACAGCTCGAGCTGCCGGATGGGGATCAGTTGCGCATCGGTCGAGGCCTTGAAGCCCGCCAGCCGGTACATGTTCTTCAGGATCTCCTTCTCGCGCGCGTCCTTGCCGTAGCCGACGACGAAGTCCTGGACCTTCTTCTTCATGTCCGCCGGCAGGTCCTTGCGCCAGACCAGCGGGTCGCGCGGGATCAGCGGCGAAGTCCAGAGGATGCGGATCTGGTCCAGCTTCTCCGGCGACTTCTCCTTGATCTTCTGCGTCATCTCGCTGTTGCTGGTGGCGATGTCAACCTGGCGGTTGAGCACGGCCAGGAAGTTGCCCTCGTGGTTCGACGAACGCGTCACCTTGAAATGCGTCTTCGGGTCGATGCCGTTGAGCGTGAACACGTAGTAGCTCGGGACCAGCGTGCCCGACGTCGACTGCGGGTCGCCGATGCCGAAGCTGTAGTCCTTGCCGCTCTTCAGCACCTGGTCCAGCGTGGCGATGCCGCTGTCCTTGTGGGTGATGAGGTAGGAGTAGTAGCCGGGCGTGCCGTCGAGGTCGACGAACTGGGCAAAGACTTCGCCGCCGGCGCGGTCGACGGCGTCGATCGCAGCCTTGTTGCCGTACCAGGCGATCTGCAGCTTGTTGAAGCGCTGGGCCTCGATGATGCCGGCGTAGTCGGTGGCGTAGAAGCCGTTGACCTTGGCGCCGACCGCCTTGCTCATGTCTTCGAGGAAGGGCTCCCACATCTGTTTGAGGGCGCCGGCTCTCTCGGTCGCGATGATGCCGAAGTTGAGTTCCTTGACGTCGGCGGCCATGGTGGCGCCGGCCCAGGCCAGTGCGGTGACGGCGAGGATCGATCTGCGTGAGTGGAGCATGGGCTTTTCCTTGGGGCTGAAGCGGTTGAAGCTGCGGGTGGGGTTCAAAGCAGGGCGCTGGCCGTTGGCGGCAAGGCCAGCGGCAAGACCCGATCGGGGGACGTCGCGCCGCGCGTGGTCTGGTCGAACAGGTCGTCGACATCAGCGCCGTAGAGCTCGGACAGCAGGGCCGGGGTCAATGCCGACGAAGGGCCGTCGTAGACCACGATGCCGCGGTGCAATGCGACCGTCCGCGGGCAGTAGCGGATCGCGAACTCAACCTGGTGAAGAGAGACCAGCACCGTGCAGCCGCGATCGCGGTTCATCACCGCCAGCAGTTCCATGACCTTGCGCGAGGACTCGGGGTCGAGGGAGGCAATTGGCTCGTCGGCCAGCACCACCCGCGCGCCCTGCACCAGGCAACGCGCCAGCGCCGCACGCTGCTGCTGGCCGCCGGACAAGGTCGAGGCGCGCTGCCAGGCGGTCTGCTCGATGCCGACCGCTACCAGAGCCTCGAGCGCCTGCTGGCGCTCGGTCACCGTGAAGCGCATCAACAGGCTGCGCCACAGGCTGGTGCGGCGCAACAGGCCGATCAGCACGTTGGTCATCACCGGCAGGCGGTTGACGAGGTTGAACTGCTGGAAGACGAAACCGATGCCGGCGCGGATGTCGCGGATGTCATGCGCGATGCGGCCGTCGCGCTGGATCTCGCGGCCGAAGACCGAGACCGCGCCCGAGTCGGCAGCGATGAAGCCGGACAGGTGGCGCATCAGCGTCGATTTGCCCGAGCCGGATGCGCCGATCAGCGCCACCATCTCGCCCGGAGCGACGCACAGGCTGACACAGTCGAGAGCGAGGCAGCCGGGGAAGCGCTTGCTCAACTTGCGAACCTCGATTGCTGGGGTGGTCATCGACTCGGTTTTTTTGTGGTTTGGATGAAGCTCAGCGATCTTAGAATTTATGTATTGCAGATTGTTGACAATCACATTTCATGACCGTGACCTTCGACGAAATTGCCCCGCAAGGACCGCGGCCATGAAGGCCCGTGACGCACTGGTCGTGCTGCCCCAGCAGTCGTTGCCCGCCGCCGTCCAAAACGAAGTGGAGCGGATGATCCTGGAAGAGCGCTTGAAACTGGGCGAAGCACTGCGCGTAGGGGCCTTGGTCAGCGCCCTGAGCGTCTTGCGCGGGCCCCAGCGCGAGGCCTTCCGCGGCCTCGACGAAAAGGGTGGTTGCAGCCCGCCCACACCCGGGTGCTGATGCTGGTGACCGACGGCTACCCGCAAGACCAGGACCACCGCCCCGACAGGAACGACCGCGCCTATGGTTTGCACGACACCGCCCAGGCCTTGCGCGAGGCCGCGCGTGCTGGCGTCGCGGCGTTTTGCATCACGGTGGACCAGGCGGCGCACGACTGTCTGCGCGGCGTTTGCCCGACGCACCGCTACCTGGTGATCGACGATGTGAACAGCCTGCCCGAGCGCCTGAGCCGCCTCTACCGTCTGTCTTGCGCCCAATGAAATAGGCGTTTGAAAAACCTAGCCCTCGCGTCTGCCGTACTATTTGACGCGTCAACAACAACGAGGAGCAACAGCATGCTGTACGAAATGCGCATCTATCACGCTATGCCGGGTCGCTTGCCAGACCTGAACAAGCGTTTCGACACCATCACGCTCAAGCTGTGGGACAAGGCCGGTATCCGGCAAGTCGGCTTCTGGACTGTTGCGGTAGGGCCGAGCAACAACGCGCTCTACTACATCCTGGAGTGGAAGGACATGGCCGAGCGGGAGCAGAAATGGACCGCTTTCGCCACATCCCCGGAGTGGATCTCCGCGCGCGGTGAAACCGAGAAGAACGGGCCACTGGTTGAGCATCTGGAGAACCTTTTCCTGACGCCGACCGCGTACTCGAAGCTCAAGTAGACGGCTGGCAGGCCAGACGCCGCCAGGCAGCCGATGCTGAAATCGACGACCTGGCGCGCCGGAAGATCGAGGAGTTCAAGTGCAAGACCCGGGTGCTGATGGTCTACCCACTGGGCCTGGCCGAACCGGTGCAGCACCCGCTGATCAGGATCGCCTTCACCAGGCCGGACGCCACGCCTCGAGTGGCGCGGCCGGGTTGCCGATCCTAGAGCTGGTGCCGATCCCGGTCGACGACCTCCGCCTGCTCGCCTTGGCGCAGGTTCCGCCGACGCTGGCGTTGCGCGCGCTGGCCGAGGCCATGCCGCCGCCGTTTGTTGCCGACAGGTCGCTGCAGCAGCTGGGCGCAGGCAAGCCGCTGGTCTGGTGTGCGCCGTTTTACATGGTCAGGACCGACGATGCGGCGATCGTCGGCAGCTGCGGTTTCAAGGACATGCCCAAGCTCGGACGCGTCGAGATCGGCTACGGCGTCGCACCGCAAGCACGCCGACAAGGCATGGCAGGCGCAGCCGTCGCGCAGCTGCTGCGCCTCGCAAACGCCAGTGACGAGGTGTGCGAGGTGCTGGCCCAGGTCAGCCCCGCCAACGTCGCGTCCACCCGGGTGGTCCAGCGCCTGGGCTTCTTGCCCTGCGGGCAGCAACTCGACCATGAGGGCGAGATGCTGGTGCAGTGGGTCTGCCGGATGGGCCAACGCGGCGCCTGAGCTGGCGCGGCCGGTGCGGTACCAGACCCGAGACAGCGGACCCCTATCGCGGCGGGACCGGACTGGCGGAGGCTGGACAAGCCACCGGTGCCGTCCTTACACTGGACCGGGTCCGACCCCAAGCCATCTCCACCACCATGCGGCCCAGCAAAAAACTCCCGCCCTGGCTCAAACCCAAGGTTGAACTGCCCAAGGTCAAGCTGTACGTCGCTTGGTATAGCGCGGGGGAATGGCAGAAGGTGAAAGAGTCCTCGGTCGATTCGGACCGCTTCGAGGCAAGCTATGCCGAATGGCAGTCGATGGCCGAGGACGCCCTCAAGGACCTGCACGCCGCCGGGTTGGTGGCGGACAAGTTCCATGTCCATGCTGCGCCACTGCTGGCCTGGTGCCTTGCCCATGCCAAGGTCAACGACGCTGCCGCAAGGTCTGAATTCGTCGCGCATCAAAGCGCCAAGCTCGACAGCAACGCCGATTGATCCAAGGATGAAGCTGCTGGTCACCGACCGCTGCACGCTTGAGCCACAGGTCGAGGCCCATGCCGCCGAGATGTTCTTGGTGCTGTCCGACCCGGCGATCTACGCCTTCGAGAATGCCCCGCCGCCGTCACTGCAATGGCTGCAGGCCCGCTTTCGCCGGCTGGAGGCCAGGCAGTCGCCGGACGGCAGCCAGCGCTGGCTGAACTGGGTGCTGCGCCTGCCTGCTGGCGGTTTGGCGGGTTATGTTCAGGCCACGGTGCTCGAGCCAGGCATCGCCTGCGTCGCTTACGAGCTGGCCAGCGTGCATTGGCGCCAAGGCCTGGGCAGTTGCGCGGTCAACGCAATGCTTGCCGAGTTGGCGTCGGCCGAGGCGGTGAGGCTGGCTTTGGCGGTGCTCAAGGCGAAGAACTTCCGGTCGCTGGGCCTGCTCGCGCACCTGGGCTTCAGGCCGGCCAACCCGGAGGAACGCGCGACGATGCAACCCGAGGCCGACGAGATCGTGATGGCCAAAGACCTCGTCCCAGCCCGGCCTGCGGCCTGAGCGAGCTCGCATGGGGCGCTGGTTCAAATCGCCGTCGTCGGCACGGGCGCAAGAGCGCGTGCAGTTCAGCGCCGATGGTCAGGTGGTTCTCAAGCCCAAGACAGCCTAATTCAACTGCAGCGCGGCCACCCGACCGGCACGAATCGAGACCGCGGGAATTACTTCCCTTCGGGCTGGTTCTGCAAAGCCAGAATGCGTGCGATCCGGTCTTCGACCGTGGCGTCGCTGCCGCCCTTCCACTGCAGGATCTGCAGCACTTGATGTCATCGAGCTGCACAAAGTGAGAGCGCTTCCTCTCCAGCCGGTGGTAATAGTCCAAACGATCGGCGTCGGTCAGAGCAACGTATTTCTCGCCATTCTTCATGATGATCTTCTTGGCGTCGGCTTTGAATTCACTGGCCAGCTCGGACAGGTTGGCCCTGGCCTGGCTCAAGGGGATGACATCTGACGCTGCGATGGCCATGGATTTCCCTGTTTAGCGTGAATTTAGTACATGGGACGCTCACTGTAGAGCTGTTTACATTGCGCCGTATCCGACAGGCGACCGGGCGTGCTGACGGGCCTCGGTCCAGCCTTGTTCTCAATCTAGTCGGGGCGCTGTCACGCCACGGATAGCTCCGGCGCCTAGCAACCGAAGGACGTTTGGATGCTTGAAATGGTCACAGCAACGCGCTTCGACCGCCGGATGACGAACGGTAAAACGAAGCCGTGCCTGATGGCCTGCGACTGCGACGACGGCGCCGAGGTTGAAGTTGTCGTCAAACTTTCTGGTGGCTGTGAGCGCAGCATCGGCGGGCTGGCCATCGAAGCCATCGTGGCAATGTTTGCGGCAGACCTGGAGCTGCCGGTACCTCAGCCTTACGTCGTTCGGGTTGAACCTGCGCTGGTTCAGCTCATCCCGGACGCCGAGATCAGAGACCTGGCAGCCAAGAGTTCGAACGTCGCCTTTGGGTCCCGCCTACTGCCTCCTTCGCACTCGGTCTGGCTTCACGGTCGCGCGATCCCCCAACCTTTGCAGCAGCAAGCGATCGAGATCTTCGCCCTTGATGCCTTGCTGCTGAACGCCGACAGGCGCCCGGCGAACCCAAACTGCCAGTCCAATGGAAGCATTTTCGCGATCTATGACCACGAGCTGTGTTTCGTTCCACTGCTTTTCGGGCCCTTTCCGTGGGTACCGAACGCCTTGGAGTACCTGCATGCCGACGACGCCTCTCACCTCTTCCGGGCAGGGCTTCGAGGCACGCTGGTTGACCTTTCACGTTTCGCCGGTGCGGTGGAAGCCGTCACACCGGCACGCATCCAGCAGTATCTGACTGCCCTGCCGCCCGAGTGGTCGGCAGCTGACGTCGTTGCGAAATCTGCCGCGGACCACCTGTCCGCCCTCCGGGATAACATCGAGGCCGCGATCACGGAAGTGACGCGGGTTTTGTCATGAGCGCATCCATCAAGTACACCTACACAGTCCTCCGCTACGTTCACGACACGATGACCGGTGAGTTCGTGAACGTCGGTGTCGCCCTGCACGCCCCCGAGGTTGGCTACTTGAGTGCGATCTGCCGCACCACCTATCGACGCGTCAGCGCAGTCTTCCCTGGTCTGAAGGGAGAACACTTCAAGGCCGTGATGCGGCACGTGCAGGCCATGTTCGAGCAGATGGGCGAGCGCTCGTCGCCGGAGGCGAATGCCTCCGGCAGTCAGTCGTTGCTGGACATCGCACGATGCGTGCTTCCCGCCGACGACAGCTCATTCCAATGGGGCCCGTTAGGCGTCGGCCTCGCCGCCGAACCATCTCAGAAGTTGGAGGCTTTGTTCAATCGAATGGTCATGCGATATGACGAGCAGGCGACTGCCCGGGTTCGACGGACGGACGATGACGTGTGGCGCAACTTCAAGCGCGACCTGGAGCGGCGACGGCTGTTGAGGTACTTCGAGCCAAAGACGATCTCGGTTCCGGATGACGAAGTCCGATTCGAGCATGCTTGGAGGAACGGCATCTGGCATTGTGTGGCTCCAGTGTCGTTCGACATGGCTGCGGCCGAGACCATTAAGGACAAAGCGCACAAGCTGCTTGGCCAGATCACAAGCGTAAAGGGAACGCTGGATAACTTCCGGCTCTACATGCTGGTGGCGAGGCCTGACGATGACGCTTTGATGCCCGCGTTCGAGTCTGCTATGTCGATCCTGCAGAAGATGCCCTGCGAGAAAGAGATCGTTCAGGAAGACGAGCACGCTGCACTGGCGGATCGGTTGGCCGGTGAAGTCGAAGGGCACTTGAAACAACAACAGCTATTGAACTGACGGCAGTTTGGGGCGTGCGACCGCGACCCCCGCCCGTGCACCGTCAACTCAGTCGCCAAGCTCTTCTCCACTGCGCATTTGGCTGGCGCATCGCGCCAGCACAACGTCCCGCGCCGGCTTATAGATTACTGGGCCAGGAAGCACGCTAATGCAGTTCGAGAGCGTCGACAGCCTGATGAAAAGCCGCTTGGTTTTCTGCGACCGCGAATTAGGATTCCGAGACCTATCGAGATGCGAGGTCAACTACTGGTCGATGGATGTTGACTCCACGATCGCCCTAAATTGCTCGGACACATTCGGTTGCTGCTGCTTCAGGTACTTCGCCACCCGGACGTCCCCACCACCTTCATCAGATCATCCCTGCCGTTAACGAAGCTTAGTACATCCTGCCCATAGCCGTGCCCGAGGAGTCGGTACTGTCCTTGCAGGTTGGCCATTTCCGCTCCATCTTGAGCCGCTGCTCAGATGTGGCTCCGGCGAGTTACATCGGGCGCTTGGCGCCGACGAACGTCTCTGCCGGCGTGGCCACCAGCCGGGCTTCGACGCAGGACACCTTTAGGTTGGTGCCCGAGGCCTTGAGCTCAGCGCACTCAATTTTTCGCCTCGGGCTGGTTCTGCAAAGCCAGAATGCGTGCGATCCGGTCCTCGACCGTGGCGTCGCTGCCGCCCTTCCACTGCAGGATCTGCAGCACCACGCCGGCCGCATCGCGCGGCCGCAGCA
>JBILYN010000088.1:0-14859 GCA_044377715.1 Aquabacterium sp. | reverse complement strand
GTCGATGCCAACCTCGGCGCCGCAGTGCTGAGTTTGGCCTGGCTGCACAACAGCAATTTCCGCAAAGCGCAGATGGCTGGTGCCGACTTGTCGGGCGCCCGGCTGCGTTACGCCAACATGGCCGGTGCAGTGCTGACCGGTGCCAACCTGCGCGGCGCCGACCTCACCGGCGTCAACCTGTCGAGCGCCGACCTGCGCAACGCCGACCTGACCGGCGCCGAAATGGGCAGTGTGGTGCTCGAGGGCGCACTCACCTGCGGCTCGACGGCCTCGGACGGCACGCCGGCAAAGCCCTGCTGAAAAACGGATTGGCGTCCGATCGCGGCTGACGGCCGTTACCTGTCAACAGCGTTCAGCCCGGGCGATTCAGATCAACGGATCGCCCGAGCCTTCAAACCCTATTCTTCGCCGTAGATCGTCCAAGCATAAGCCGCGATCACGCCGAAGGCGATGCCAGCCCAACAAGGTGAAACGGGTGCCCTGCCGCGTAGCAGCAGGGCACCCGTCGTGGTGGGCGAATGGCCCGGATCAGCCCCGACGTTCCCACGCCGGGGCACTTCCAACGATTACTGCCAAGTCGGCGAGGTGCCGGCCATGCCCAGGTAAGGCAGCGGTGGGCTCGGCAGCGTTGGCGCCGCGATGATCACACCGACCGAGAACGAAGGCCAACCCGTGATCATTGCTTTCAGATCATTCAAGGCCGTCATCACCTGCCCCGTGAACCGCTTGATCGAGTCCGGCGAAGGCGGCGAGGTCGTGAACAATTGCTTCATGGTCGTCGAAAGTGTGTTGGGGTCCAGGAAACCAAAGACACTGTTCGGGATAGGCCAGTTCGTGCCCATGGTCATCGGGTAGACCGAGGTTCCAAAGCCGAAGCCGCTTTCCACCGGTGTATAGACAAGCGGCCCAGGAACCCAAGCGGCTTCGATCGAAACAACCGGGATCGGCACAAGACTCCCAGGGGCCAGGGGTGCTTGCATCGGGTCCGGCATGACGCTTGCCGACCAGTCGAAGATATACACGGGCTTGTTGTTCTTCAGGTAGGTCGACATGCGGATGCCTGCGGAAACAACGGCAGTCGAGAAGGCATTGGGAATGCCCTGCGAGATCACGAGATTGACGCCAATGCCCTGCTCCTTGTTGCCGGCCATGAAGCAGGTGGCGCCGTTGCTCAGGCCAAAGATCGACGTCGCCAGGCTTTGAAACTCAGCCATCTCGCCGCTGGTCATCGACTTGCCTTCGACCGCTGTGCGCATCAAGCGGTTGATCGCCGCCATGTCTTTTGTACCCAGGCCTTTCAAGGCGTCGCTGGCCTGCTTGGTGCACTTCTCCGCGGTCTTCAAGCGGTCGCCACCTGCCGTCTTCAAGAGTTCCTGGAAGTCAGGCACATCGATATTCAGTACGGCGAGTTGTTTTTTCATCTCGGCCACCGCATCTTTGGCCACGTTCGTGGTCGCTTTCAGTGCGGTGAAAGCTGCACCTTGGGCGCCTTTCGTGACCGTGTCCTGGACCTTGTTGACAGCGGCCAGGGCTTCGGTGGGATTCATCGGCAGGCCTTGCTTCTCGTACGCAGCAGCAGCAGCCTCAGCCACTTTCTTGGCCTCGGCAGCAGCAACAGCAGCAGCTTTTTCTGCAGCGGCTTTTGCCTCAGCCGCGAGCTTGGCTGCCTTGTCAGCTGCGGCTTTTGCTGCGGCGGCTTGCCGCTCAGCTTCCGCTCTGGCTGCGGCGGCTTGCTGCTCAGCTGCGGCTTTTGCTGCGGCGGCTTGCTTTTCAGCCAAAGCCCTTGCCGCATTTGCGGCTGCTTCGACCTTCTCACGTGCCTCCTTCGCCAAGCACTTGGCGTCGTACCACTTGCAGCCAGCATGGGCGCTCATCGAGACCGTGCTCAGCGTGAGGGCGACCAGCAGGCCCAGGCCCAGCTTGGTCGGTGTAGTTCTTTTTGACATGTCGATTTCCTTGAATTGACGGAGGGTGACCGCTGGCGCTCAGTTTCTGAGCTTGGCGAAAACCGCGCTGCTGTTCGGGTGCAGCTTTTCAATCCGCTGCATCTCGGCCTCGACTTCGCCGCTCTTGGCGCCGATTTGGTCGAGCATCGCCTCGGCAGCCTTGTTGGCGTCGCTGCTGACGCCCGATTGCGCGGCACCATGCATCGCCGTGCTCATCCGATCGGCGCTGGCTTTGACCTTGGCCACAAGGGCACTGGACTTCTGCGCGAATGCTGTGGCGTCTGCCGCGGTCTTGACTTTGGCCATCTCTTGCTGCATGGCGGCGAGCAAATCAAGGTGGGCCTTGAGCATGCCGGCGTTGAAGTCGGCGCCGAGAGCTGGGTTGGCGCTGACGGCTGCGACGACGCCTGCCGTTTTCGCGGCTGCGGCGGCTTTGTCAGCGTTGGCATGGGCCTCATCGGCGGCTTTGAGCGCTGCCTTGGCTTCCTTGATCGCTGCGCGTTCGGCTCTCATCGCCGCAATGTGTTTGGCCCTTTCGGCCTTGACTTCGGGGTTTGCCTCTGCGGTGTTCGCTGCGGCGGCCGCACGACGGGCCTGGCGCGCGGCCTCGCGTTCCTCGGCGGTCTTGGCGACTCGTTCTGGGGCTGTTGCCTCTTTGGCTTTGGCTGTGGCGGCCTGGTCGACGGCGTCAGCGTCTTTGGCGAGTTTTTCGATCAAAGCCTTGTGCTCATTGAGCACGGGCTCTGTGCTTTTTTGCGCGAAGCTGGAGCTGATGACGACGCAGCCGAGCGCGAGCGCGACCGCTGTTCTTTCAAGATATTTTGGTATTTTCATGTTGACTTGATCTCATTGTGGTGACGATTTGTCGAAAGTTGTTCGATGTTGATTTGGGCCTTTTTCGTCAGTCCTAACATTTTTGGTGCGTTGTTATCAGTTGAGGTTTTTTAAGAGAATTAATTTGTAATGTACGTGAACTGTCTTGCCCAAGCTTGCGCAAGCTTGCGGCGCTGGCGGGCGGCGCCGGCGCTGCGAGCTCGTGCTTGAACTTCGGGGAGAAGTCATCGAGCAGCAGGCACTGATCGATGCCCAACGCAGGCTGCGTTGGCGGCCAAAAGGCTGCAGACCGATGCCAGCCTGCCCGCGCTGTGGCGGGGCGCTGCTCAGCGCAGGTGAAGAGCCTGGCGATCTACAACGGCAAAGCTGGCCTGGTGGTTTGCTGAGCGCTGTCCACGCAGGTCAAGGGTCACCTCCGAGCTCAGGATTCAGGCCGGCACACAGCGTGGTCTTGTCGGACCCGGTGAAGTCGCTTGACCGGCGATTTTTCCGCGCGAGGCAGATGGGCGTTGTTGCCGACGCTGTGATGCTCGAAGTGCGACCGCGGGTCAAGGCCCTGCAGGCCATCAAATGGCTCGGTCAGCTGATCAACCGATCAGCCGATCAGATAACGAGCTAGATAAACATCTAAGATAAACGAGTCAGATATACGAGGCAGCTCAGATCAACGGGCTTCTGCCCGGCCGTGCAGTCCGGACCGGCGCGAGCTGACGCGCTCAGGTCGCGCCGCATACGGCGCGCCATAGACCATAGAGCTTGCGCACTTGAAACGCGAGTGCGACGATGACCTCGGGGCGAAGCCATCGTGCAGCAGGCCCTGATTGGCACTTGAACAAGCATCGGCGGCCCGCGTGGCGCAGGCCTGTCCGGTGGGCATGTCGGCGCGTTTGACCTGGTTCAGTGGTGTTTCTACAATGTAGAAACTCTATTTCACCCAGTCATGGAAACCGTCATCAAGAAGTGGGGCAACAGCTTGGCCGTGCGTCTCAATTCGGCCGAGATGAAAGTGGCGCGCTTTGTCCTAGAGCAGCGCGTGACGATCACCGCGACGAAGGGGCGGATCGTCATTGAGCCTGCCGACAAAATCGAGTTCAAACTTGAGGATCTCGTCGCTGGCATCACCCCGGCGAATTCGCATCAGGCTGTCGATTTTGGCGGGCCGCTTGGGCGGGAGGCGCTGTAGTGTCGACCCGGGCCTACGTGCCAGAAGCTGGCGATGTGGTCTGGCTAGAGTTTGATCCGCAGGCAGCGCATGAGCAAGCGGGACACCGGCCCGCGCTGGTGATGAGCCCAGCGATTTACAACGCCAAAGCTGGCCTGATGGTTTGCTGCCCACTTTCGACGCAGGTCAAGGGTCACCCTTTCGAGGTCCGGATGCAGGTCGGCACACAGCACAGCGTGGTCTTGTCGGACCAGGTGAAGTCGCTTGACTGGCGGATTCGCCGGGCCAAGAAAAAAGGCGTTGTTGCCGAGACTGTGATGCTCGCAGTGCGCGCGCGGATCAAGGCCTTGCTGGCGATCAAGTAGCCCGGTCGGCTGGTCAGACTGGCTGGTCAGACTAGCTGGTCATATAAACCGGTCATATGAACGGGTCATATGAACGGGTCACATCAACGGACCGCGTCCCGGCAGTGAATGCCCGGGCCGGCGCGCGCTGACGCGCTCAGGTCGCGGTGGCTTGCCGCACCGCCCGTGCCCAGCCGGCCATCAACTCCTGCGCACGGTCGCGCGGCAGCGTCGGGTGGAAGCGGCGATCGACTTGCCACAGCGCCTCGAGTTCGTCTAGGTTGCGCCACACGCCGGTGGCCAGCCCCGCCAGGTAGGCTGCGCCCAGCGCGGTGGTCTCAACCACCTTGGGCCGCACCACCGGGATGCCCAGCAGGTCGGCCTGGAACTGCATCAGCAAGTCGTTGACGCAGGCGCCGCCGTCGACCCGCAGCTCGCTGACCGCCAGCGGCTTCGCTGATCCGCCAGAACCGGCGGCGTCGCGGCTCATCGCCAGCAGCAGGGCGGTGCTCTGGAAAGCAATGCTCTCGAGCGCGGCGCGGGCGATGTGGGCCACCGTGCTGCCGCGGGTCAGGCCGACGATCGCGCCGCGTGCCTGCGCGTCCCAGTAAGGCGCGCCCAGCCCGGTGAAGGCCGGCACGAACATCACGCCGCCGGCGTCGGGCACGCTCTCGGCCAGCGCTTGCACCTCGCCGCTGGCCTTGATCGCGTGCAGCCCGTCGCGCAGCCATTGCACCACCGCGCCGCCGATGAACACGCTGCCCTCGAACGCGAATTCGGGCCGGCAATTGGGCTGGCTGTCGGGGCGGCCGTCGGGCCGGGAGTTAGGCGCTGCGCCGATCGCCCCGGGCGCGCCGCCGACCTGGGCGGTGGCGGTGGTGATCAGACCGTTCTCGCTGAGCCTGAACTGGTCACCGGTGTGCATCAGCATGAAGCAGCCGGTGCCGTAGGTGTTCTTGGCCAGTCCGGCCTTGAAGCAAGCCTGTCCGAACAGCGCGCTCTGCTGGTCGCCTGCCATGCCGGCCACCGGGATGGCTGCGCCCAGCAGCGCGGCGTCGGTCTCGCCATAGACATGGCTGCTGGGGTGGACTGCGGGCAGCAGGCTGTCGGGCACGTGCATCAGTTTGAGCAGTTCGTGGTCCCAGACGTTGTGGCGGATGTCGAACAGCATCGTCCGCGACGCGTTGCTGACGTCGGTGGCGTGGACCCGGCCACCGGTGAGCTTCCACAGCAGCCAGGCGTCGACCGTGCCAAAGGCCAGGTCGCCATGGGCGGCGGCGATGTGCGCGCCCTGGACATGGTCGAGGATCCAGCGGATCTTGGTGGCCGAGAAGTAGGCGTCGACCACCAACCCGGTGCTGCGCCGGATCTGCTCGGCGCTGCCAAGCTCCCGCAGTTGGGCACAGAGCGGCTCGCCGCGCCGGTCTTGCCAGACGATCGCGTTGTGGATGGCCTGGCCGGTGCGGCGGTTCCAGACCACGGTGGTCTCGCGTTGGTTGGTGATGCCGATGGCCTTGATGTCGCGCGCTGTCAGCCCTGCTTTGGCGATCGCCTCGCGGGCGGTGGCGAGCTGCGTCTGCCAGATCTCTTCGGGGTCGTGTTCGACCCAGCCGGGCTGGGGGTAGATCTGGCGGAACTCGCGCTGCGCCATCGCGACGATCTGTCCGGCATCGTTGAACACGATGCTGCGCGAGCTGGACGTGCCCTGGTCTAGGGCGAGGATGAAGCTCATGTTGGGTCTCCTGTGGCGGATGGGGCGCTGTCGGGCTTCACGCAAGCCACGCAGGCCACGCCGGCCTCGCTCAGCAAGGGGTTGAAGCTGGCGGGCGGTGGGCTGTCGGTGAACAGCTTGTCGACCTGGTCGAGCCGGCCCATTTCGACCATCGCCGGGCGGTTGAACTTGCTGTGGTCGGCCACCAGCCAGACCTGGCGGCTGGCGCGGATGATGGCTTGCGCGACCTTGACCTCGCGGTAGTCGAAGTCGCGCAGCGTGCCGTCGGACTCGATGCCCGAAATGCCGATCAAGCCGATGTCGACCCGGAACTGGGCGATGAACTCGACCGTGGCCTCGCCGATGATGGCGCGGTCGCGGCTGCGAACCAGCCCGCCGGCGACGATCACTTCGCAATCGGGGTTGTCGCTGAGCAAGGCGGCGACATTGAGGTTGTTGGTGATCACGCGCAAGCCCCGGTGCTGCAGCAACTCGCGCGCCACCGCCTCGACGGTGGTGCCGATGTTGAGGATCAGGCTGCAGCCGTCGGGCACCTGGCGTGCCACTGCTCGGGCGATGCGGCGCTTGGCTTCCTCGTTGAGCGCCTGGCGCTGGCGGTAGGCCATGTTCTCGGTGGTGCTGCCCGGCTGGCGAACACCGCCGTGAAAGCGCGCCACCAGCCCCGCGTCCGACAGCAGCTTGACGTCGCGGCGAACGGTTTGCAAGGTGACGCCGAAGCGCTCGGCCAAGGCCTCGACGCTGACCGATCCGAGCTCGCGAACGGTTTCGATCACGCCGGCCTGGCGAGGGTTGGGTGTCAAGGTGTTCACGGGCAGGGTTGGAGGGTGATTCACCAAGGTTAAGCGATGTCAGGCCGGCCGAGGTCAGGGAAAAACGATGAGTGCATCTGCATTGTTTTGACTTGAAAGGAGCAAAAGAGAAAATAAGTATCCATAAAACGAACATCATACGAACTGTTTTCGCCACAATACGGTGTATCGATGCCCAGGAGAAGATGTTGATCCAGCCAGTCAAAGGCGCTGCAGCGGCGCCACCCATGTTTTGTGACGTACTGGTGGTGGGAGGCGGCATCAACGGCGTGGGCATCGCAAGAGACCTGGCCGGTCGGGGTCTGAAGGTCGTGCTGTGCGAGCAGGACGATCTGGGCCGACACACCTCGTCGGCGTCGACCAAGCTGATCCACGGCGGGCTTCGCTACCTCGAGTACTACGAGTTCGGCCTGGTCCGCAAGGCGCTGGCCGAGCGCGAGCTTTTGCTCAGGAGCGCGCCGCACATCATGTGGCCGCTGCGCTTTGTGATGCCGCACGACGCTTCGATGCGGCCGGTCTGGATGGTTCGCATAGGTTTGTTCCTCTACGACCATCTGGCCAAGCGCGAGTGGCTGCCCGCCAGCACCACGCTCGACCTGCGCCGCCATGCCACGGGTGCGCCGCTCAAGCCCGAGTACACCCGCGGTTTCGAGTACAGCGACGGCTGGGTCGATGACGCGCGACTGGTGGTGCTCAACGCGGTGGACGCCGCAGCGCGCGGCGCGACCATCCTGACGCGTTGCCGCTGCGAGCGTGCCGAGCGCAGTGCCGGCGGCTGGCTCGCCACGCTGCAACCCGCCGGCGGCGAGCCGCTGCAGGTGCAGGCCCGTGCGCTGGTCAATGCTGCGGGGCCTTGGACCGGCGAGTTCCTGCGCGACCGGGCGGGCGTGAAGAGCGCGCGCTCACTGCGGCTGGTCAAGGGCAGCCACATCGTCGTGAAAAAGATGTTCGACCACGACCATGCCTACATCTTCCAGAACCCGGACAAGCGCATCATCTTTGCGATCCCCTACGAGGGCGATTTCACGCTGATCGGCACCACCGATGTCGAGATCTCGGGCGCGCCCGACAGCGCGCGAATCGATGACGACGAGATCGGCTACCTCTGCGACCAGGCCAGTCGCTACTTCGCCAAGCCGGTGCGTCCGGCCGACGTGGTCTGGAGTTATTCGGGCGTGCGGCCGCTGCTCGATGACGACTCTGGCGATGCTTCCGCGGTGACGCGCGACTACCTGCTCGAGTTCGACGAAGACCGGTCCAGCTGCTTGCTGTCGGTCTGGGGCGGCAAGCTCACGACCTTTCGCAAGCTGGCAGAAGAGGCCGCCGACCAACTGGTGCAGCGCCTGGGTGTGCAGGCGCCGGCCTGGACCGAGTCGGCATTGTTTCCGGGCGGTGACCTGTCGGACTGGATCGGCAAGCCTCAGCGCCCCGACCAAGACATGTTGCGATTCATCGCAGCGCTGGCCGAACGCCACCCGCAGTTGCCGCAGGCTTTGCGCGCGCGCTGGGCCAAGGCCTACGGCAGCCGATTGCTGATGCTGTTGCAGGCGGGCGGTCTCGGCGCCGAGGTCGCGCCGGGGCTGTTCGAGGTCGAGCTTGAGTACCTGTACGAGCACGAATGGGCGCGCAGCGCCGATGACGTGCTGTGGCGCCGCAGCAAGCTCGGCTTGCACCTGGACGCGGCAGCGCGCGACGCCGTGGCAGGCTGGTGGGCAGCGCGCCATCCTGATATGAAAAACCAGTAAAAGACATCATGGTGCTGACGCCGGACCGCATCGGCCGCATTGAGCGCATTGACCGCATTGACCGCATTGACCGCATTGACTGAGAGGTCGGTGCGGCCATCCAGCAGGTCGACGATGATGGCTGCCATGTCGACCCAGATCGCCCCAGAGGCGATGCAGTCGAGCACGAACAAGCCACCCACCGCATGCACTGCGTCCGCCACTGCGCGCAGGTAGTCGTCGGGCAGGATCATGCCGGCGACAGTCTCTACATGGGGTGCGAACACCAGGTCGGGGCGCTGGTCGTGGATCGCCGCCACGACCTCGGCGATGGGCGGTGGTGCGAAAGCCGCTTGGTGTTGGTTCGAGACGCGGCGCGCTTTCAGCACGATCGACTCGGCCGGGATCTGGCTCATCTCGAAGATCTGGGTTCAGCGTGCACTGCACGCGGATCCGGGCCTTGTCCTGCCGGTTCCATCCAATCCACGATATCCGGCGCTTGTTGCCGTCACCTTTACGGCTTGAGAATTTCTAATAATGATAGGATTGAAGTCGATTTTTTGCGTTTTTAAGCAGGTAAAGTTGTAGAGCTGTTGATGCTACCGGAGGGTCGATGAAGAATTTTCTAGGCGTGTTGGGCGGCATGGGGCCATTGGCGACGGCTGATTTCCTCAGCAAACTGGTGGAAAACACCTCGGCACAAACTGACCAGGCGCACATCCCTGTGCTGCTGTACGGTGATTGCACGATCCCGGATCGCACGCAGAGCATCCTCGGCAAGGGTGAATCGCCGCTGCCGAAATTGCTCGAAGGGATAAGGTTCCTCAGCCAGGCTGGCGTCGGGGCCATCTGTATTCCATGCAACAGCGCGCATCGCTGGTACGAGGAGATGGTCGCCGCCTCCGCGGTGCCGGTGTTCCATATCGTCAAAGCCAGCGCTGAGCAGGTGCACAAGAAAAATCCAGACGCGAAGACGGTGGGCGTTTTGTCGACCTTCGGGACCCACCGGATGGGGATGTACCGCAACACCCTCAAAGACATGGGTTTTGGCGTGCTCACGCCCACCGACGAGGAGTTCGAGCGTCTGGTCTCGCCAGGCATCGCGCTGATCAAGGCCAACAAATTGCCCGAGGCTGAGGCGGTTTTCGCCGAGGCTGCCGCCTTGCTTGTCGAGCGCGGAGCCGAGATCATCATCCTCGGTTGCACCGAAATCCCCATCGGCATGCGTCAGCAATGCAAGGCCAAGCCTTTGCAGTTTGTCGATTCGAATGACGCGCTGGCGCTGTCTGTCGCCGCGTTCTTCGCCTGACAGGACCGGTTGCTGCGAATGAACATTGCGACGCTGGCACGCCAGACCTCGGCAGGCGCGATTGTTGGCCTGAGCGCGGTGATCTATTCGATCTCCTATGGCGCGCTGCTGTTCTCGGGGCCACTGGTCGGGTACGTGGGTTTCGGCATCACGGTGGCCTTGATCACCGCCATCATCGGTGCGCTGTTCGGCTTGTTCTCGGAAGAGGGCACGTTCATCAGCGGCCCGGATTCGAACACGATATCGGTGATGGCCGGCACGATGGCGGCGCTGGGATCGCTCGGGCTGTCTCAGGCGTCTAGCCTGGGCTTGCGTCTGGATGCGAGCCCGGTCTCATTGGGCGCTGCGGGGCAGGCCGGGTCGGCGAACCTGGACCTGGCCATGGAAGCCATCTTTGTCACAACTTTTGTTTGCGCACTGGCGTTCTACGCGCTGCCCAGGCTCAAGCTCTCGGGCCTGGTGCGTTACATCCCGTTCTCGGTCATGGCGGGCTTTCTGGCCTCGACCGGTTGGTTGATGTGCAGTGGTGCGCTCAACATCATCTCCGAGACGCCGCTCACGATGGCTGGACTGAACAAGCTCATCGCCAACCCCTATCGACCGGAGCTCTTGTTCGGCATTGCGGTGGTGGCGACCTTGTATTCGCTGGCGTCTCGCATCTCCAGCGCGCTGTTGATTCCGCTGGTGATGGTCGTCGCAACGGTCGCAGCGAATCTAGGGTTGGCGAGCGAACTCTGCGACCCTGTGTGGTGCCGTCGTGAAGATTGGTTCTTCGCCGGGCTGCAGGACATGGCGTGGCAACCGCCCTGGGAGCTGGACTTCAGCGTCGCGCACCTCAAGATACTGCTGCAGCACTTGCCATCTATGCTGGTGGTGAGCTTTGTCGGATTGCTGACGATCCTGTTGTCGCTGGCAAGCCTGGAGCTGAACTATCAAAAAGAGTTCGACCTCGATCATGTGCTCAAGACCCACGCCGCGTCAGCTGGCGTTGCTGCGATGCTGGGTGGTTTTGTCGGCATCATCTCGATCGGCAGGACGACGCTGAATCAGAAGGTTGGCGGCGGTGCGGCCGCCGGCGTCATCGCCGCGCTGATCTGCATGGCGGTGTTGTTCGGCGCAGGTGGCGCGATTGCTTACGTGCCCAAGGCGGCGCTGGGGGGCTTGGTGCTCTACCTGGGCCTGAACATGATCAAGCAGTGGCTTTGGGACCAGCGCCATGTCGCGTCCAGGCTTGAACTGGCGCAGATCGCGCTGATCCTCGGCCTGGTCGCGAACTACGGCTATCTTGTGGGTTTTGGCGCCGGCTTGGTGCTGGCCTGCGTCATCTTCGTTGTCACCTACAGCCGATTTCCGCTGACCAGTTTGGTGACCGACTTGTCCTTGTTGTCGAGCTCGGTGGTCCGCGCGAGTCACCAGGTGGAAGCCATCAGAGCCAGCGGGCACAAGACCGTGATCTACCGTCTGAGCGGTTATGTGTTCTTCGGCTCTGCGAGCAAGATTGATCTGATGTTCCAGGGCATGGACATCGACCAACTCGAAGGCGTCGTGCTCGACTTCAGTGATGCCAGCGGCGTCGACCGCTCGGCCATCGGCGTGTTTCAGCGCATCCTGCGCCGCTACAGCGACCGACCCTTGCAGTTCTACTTCGTGCACTCGCGCAGCAACAGAGACGACCTACTCTCGATCTCGCTCGATGTCGCCGCGAGCAAGAACATCCATTACTTTCCTTCGCTCGACCGCGCGCTTGAAGCCGCAGAAGAGGCCTTGATCAGCAAGGGGGATAAGGACCATGTCGAAGACTCTTGCTTCGAATTCTTGCCAGACGACGCTGATCGGGAAACCTTTCTCGGCTATTGCGAGGCCAGGCAGGTCAGCAAGGATGAAGCGCTGTGCCACGACGGCGACCTGTCCGACGCAATCTATTTTGTCGATGATGGCAGCTTTGACATCATCAAAATCATAGGTGATGCTCGACTGAGGCTGGCGAAACTGAGCAAAGGGGCGATGGTCGGTGAGATGGCTTTCTACACCGGCGGCGCGAGAACAGCGTCGATACTGGCGGTGGTCCAGTCCAGCGTCTACATCTTGCACAAGGATTCGCTGGTCAGGATGCGATCAGAGCATCCCGCGCTCGCCACGAGCTTCGACCGGATGGTGATCTGCAAGCTCGCTGGGTCACTGGCCAGAACCAACAAGCTGATCGCGACCTTGAGCTGATCGGCCAGCCCTTGAGTGCCCCAAGGCCGTCCGAAGCCGGCCGCCCCTCGTGGGGATCAAGCAAAGTGGCAAAGCCACATTTGCTCGAGAGGCTGTGTCTTGATGAGCGTAGCGCTGCTGTGCTTGGGCGCCGACGGCGTTCGCTGCCCTGGCGGTCAGCGCATGCCACCTTTCCACTTCAGGTCGTCCAGAAAGACCTCGGCGTTGGTCTTGGCCTGCAGCCATTTGTCCTTCGGCAGTGTCGGGATGATCCGGTTCAACTCGTCGGTTGCGTTCGCGATCTTGAGCCCTCTGGCCGCCCACAGCCAGTTGATCGCTTTTTCGATATCGAACGATGAGCTTGCCTTGTCGGTGTAGATCTTGCCAAGCTTGAAGGCTGCTTCGCCGTCCATTCGAGCCGCACTACGTTCAAGCAACTCGATCTCTTTCGCGTAATTCTTGACTTCCGGAGCCTGTTTTTTGGCCGCCGTGACAGTGCGGGTGGCGCCTTCTATCTTGATTGCCCAGACCTGGATCGGGTCGGAGATATTCTTGAGTTCGATCTCGCCGCGGTCTTCGAAGGCCACATTCTTGAGCTTGCGGTGAACGACGCCGTAGAGCTCTGCCCCGATTGCCACACCGCCCTGGTCCGCGATGCTCTCGAGCCGCGCTGCGAGGTTGATGCCGTCGCCCAGCAAATCGCCGTTGTCGAGGATATAGACCTCGCCCAGATTCATGCCGAAGCGCCAGCGCATCGTCAATTTGCCAGGCAGCTTGTTTCTGGCATAAAACTGGTTTTGGCACTTGATCGCAAAATCGATGGCGCCAACCGGACTGTCGAACTCTGCGAGCACCGCATCGCCGGCCGTGTTGAAAATCCGCCCGCCATGCGCCTGGATCAGCGGGTCCATGATCTTGCGGCATTCCTGGAGGGCGACGATGGCGGCAAGCTCATTTTCCCCAATCAGTTTGCTGTAACCGCAAACATCGGAGGCCATGATGGTTGTTAGTTTGGTACTTGGGGTCATTTTAAATTCTCGTCGGTATTAAAAATATAGATCCTGCAAGCGCTCGCCGGCGCCAGCCTGTCGTCGTGCCTGACCGCACCGAAGCGGTTGTTCAAGTGGCAAGAATTTTGCCAAGAACGGGATTCCTGCGGATCATAGCGCTGAGCTTGACTCGGTTCAGATGGATTTTGGTCGCGGCAACAGGGTTGCTCGGGATAATGTCCAGAGAGGCGACAAACAAGGGCGAAAACAACGGCCAAAAAATTGGCAATTATTATAGCGCAAAATTTTATCGCTGTCAATACTGCCGGTGATATATATTATTTAATATGTCTACTGCTGCCGCAACCCGCACTCTTGATCATGCCAGCGTGCAGCGTGCACACCGGCGTGAAAACCCTCGGTCGATTGCCACTCCCGCGCGGGCTGCGAGTGGCTGGTCGTTTGAGTGGCGTGACCGCATCAGTGCGGAATGGCTGGTGCTGATCAAGGCCTGGCAGGTCCGAACCCCTTAGGGATCGCGCTAAACTGTTGTTGACCATGCCACTCCATATTGAGCCTGTCGATCCAGCACACCAGCGCTTGTTTGCCGGCCTCGTCACGGGCGTTGATTTGACCCGTCGACTGGCCGACCATGAAGTGGCCGGTATCCATGCGGGCATGGACCGCTTCGGCGTGCTGGTGTTCAGGGGCCAGCGACTCGACGACGAGCAGCAGATTGCGTTCAGTCGGCAGTTGGGGCCGCTCGAACAGGCGACTGGCGACATTGCAGCGCCGCAGGACCGCCGCGTGAGCATGGAGGTCAACGACATATCCAATCTCGACAAGCACGGCGAGTTGCTGCCGCGCGATGACCGCCGTCGTTTGTTCGGGCTTGGCAATCAACTCTGGCACTCGGACAGCTCGTTCAAACAGGTGCCGGCGAAGTATTCGCTGCTGTCAGCGCGCAAGATTCCGGCTAGCGGCGGCAACACCGAGTTCGCCGATATGCGAGCGGCCTACGATGCTCTGGACGAAGCGACACAGCGTGAGGTCCACGGCCTCATCTGCTCGCACAGCCAGATTTTCTCGAGAGGCATCCTGGGCTTTGACGACTTCAGCGATGCCGAGCGCGAAAAATGGGCGCCAGTGCGCCAGCGCCTGGTGCGGCGTCACCCGGGCACTGGCCGCTTGTCGCTCTATCTCGCCAGCCATGCTGGGGGTATCGACGGCTGGCCGGTGCCGGAAGCGCGGGCCTTTCTGCGCGACCTCACCGAGCATGCGACGCAACGCCAGTTCGTCTACGCCCATGTCTGGCAGCCCTGGGACCTGGTGATGTGGGACAACCGCGTCACGATGCACCGGGCTCGCCGCTACGATCCGTCCCAGGTTCGCGACATGCGCCGCACCACCCTCAGCAACGAAGTGTCGAGCCTGGACCAAGCGCCCTGAAGGCCGCTTCGCACTGAGCGCCCCAAGGCCGGCCGAAGCCGGCCGCCCCCCGTGGGGATCAAGCCGCAAAGCCACATTTGCTTGAGAGCCGAACAGCGCCGTTCAGGCGCAGGCGCGCGGCGCTGCCACGGCATTCGGCACCTGCACCTGTCCGTCGCTCGCAGCACATTCCACGGGCACAATGAGGGCGCATGTTGCACCGCGGCAACCGGGTATTCCCCCCGGGGCGGTGCCAGAAAGGATAGATCGATGAGTTCCCACACCAGCCCCAGCGCAGCCCAAAGCCGCGCGGCGGTGACCCTGCCCAAGCTGCGCGAGATGCGAGCGCGTGGCGAGAAGATCGTCATGCTCACCTGCTACGACGC
>JBILYN010000344.1:0-5039 GCA_044377715.1 Aquabacterium sp. | reverse complement strand
ACGGCCCTGCGCGCGTAGCCCTCGTATGTGATCACCGAATGTTTACTCCGCATGGGGCTTTATGCGGCCACTTGATCGGGGCGACAACGATTCTGACGCACGCAGGGGGGGGTGCGCAAGTCCAGTTCGACGTTCCAGCGACGCCCGTACAGCGCCGAGAGATCGCCCTTGCTGACCCGTTGGTGATCGAGCAGCGTGGTGACCAACACTTGGCGTGCGACTTTGACTTCACGCAGCGTGATGGCATCGGGGGCGTCGCCGGATTGCTCGGGCGTCATCCACTGCGGACGTGTGGCCGGCTTGGGCCAATGCACTATGTGATCGCGCGTGCCCAACGACTGGACTCGCCGGAAGTCGGTGATGCGCGAGCCGTTTTGCTCAAACAGGTTCCGATACCACGTCATGCATCTCTGGCTGCGGACGCTTCGGCGCCGAAATCAAAAGGACAAGATGACGTGGGCACGCCTGAGTGATATCGCCGCTGACTGGCTGCCGACACCCCGCATCCTTCATCCGTGGCCGAGCGAGCGCTTTGCCGTCAAACACCCAAGGTAGGAGCCCAGTGCGTTAATTGCGCACGCTGGGATCTGTGCGGGGGGCGTCCGGTAACGGACGTCCCTACCGCGATCCGGCCAGCCTTTGTGGGAACGACGCACAGAGGGGTTGTGGCCAATGTCGTGGACTACGGCGCATTTGTCCGGTTGCCAATCGGGCTTGATGGACTGCTTCACACCAGCGACTTTCCGGATGGGCTGCAGCCATCAAAGGGGGATGTCCTGGGGGTCCGAGTCAGGAGCATGGACAAGGAGCGCAGGCGTGTCGCTTTGGCCTACGTCGGAGGTCCCGACTGACATCCGATCACCCCGAAGCTCGGACGGGACGGTTCTTCTCCTGACAGCTGACGGCAGCGGACTGGCTCTGACGGTCTTGGCGGAGGGAGGCAAGCCAGGTGCAGCCTGACGCCGGCGGACGTGGCGACAGTCCAGAAGCCTTTCCTCGTGGTTTAAAAAACCTGTAAAATCAATTATCTTTTAAACCAAACATCGGAGGCGTCATGATCGGGGACCGCATTCGGCAGGCCCGTCTGGCCGCGGGGCTCACCCTCGACGCCCTGGGTGAGAAGGTCGGCGTCACTCATACGGCGATCCAGAAGTACGAGAAGGGGATCCTGACTCCGCCTTCTTCGCAGCTCCTGAAGCTGGCTCGTGCTTGCGGGACACGTGTTGAATACTTCTTCCGTACCCGCGAGGTGGAGCTACTCGAGCCGGAATTCCGTCGTCTTGCCACCTTCGGTAAAACGGCTCAAGAGGCGCTGAAGATCAAGGCGGTTGAGCTCATCGAGAAGCGCGTTGAGCTTCTTGGGTTCTTCCCCGAGTCTCCCATCCTGCGATTCGAGGCACCTGAGGGCCTACCTCACCAGGTCAACGATCTCGACGAACTGGAGAATTTTGCAGACCAGGTGCGAGAAGCCTGGAAGCTGGGCCTCAATCCGATCGGCGATCTGACAGACACCCTGGAGACCTTGGGTCTGTTGGTCATCGTTGTTGACGAAGCGAATCCAGGGTTCTCGGGGCTAACCGCGACTGCGCGAACGTCCGATGGACGGACGTACCCCATCGTCGCCGTGTCGTCCCGATGGCCAGGTGATCGACAGCGATTCACGCTCGCGCATGAATTGGGGCACCTACTGCTGTCTGGTCGTCTGGCCGCTGGTATCAACGAAGAGAAGGCCTGTGATCGGTTTGCCGGCGCGTTCCTGGCGCCAAAGGCTGCGGTCGTACAGCTTCTGGGCCAAGCTCGGCGTGGAATCGAGTGGCAAGAGCTCTTTGCCCTGAAGCACGAGTTCGGCTTGAGCATGGCCGGCTGGCTCCAGCGGGCAAAGCAGTGTGGTGTTCTCCCTGAGGCCGCCCACCTTGCTCTCTGGAAGCGGTTCTCCTCGAAAGGGTGGCGCAAGAACGAGCCTGGCGAGCCGGTGCCGCGTGAACATCCTCGACTGTTCGAGCAGCTCGTCTATCGAGCCTTGGGGGAGCAGTACGTCTCCGAGTCCAAGGCCGCGGAGCTTCTTGGCATCCCCATGATGCGCTTCCACAAGGAGCGTCAGCTGGAGTCGGTGGATGCTGCTGCTCATCAGTGATGCGAACATCCTGATCGACATGGAGGCTGGGCGGCTCATGGAGCGGCTGTTTCAGCTTCCGATGCAGTTCGCGATGCCCGACATCCTGTACTGGGAAGAGATCGAGCCCGGGACCCCAGGTGCTGGAGGCCCAAGGCTTACGGATCTTGGAGGTCACGGGCGAGTACGTCAGGTATGCGTCGGAGTTGCCCGGCAAGTACGGTACTGAGCCTAGTCCAAACGACTACCTGGCCTTGGCGCTTGCTAAGCAGGAAGGCTACCCGCTTCTGACAGGCGATCAAGGCCTCAAGGCTGCGGCCCAGGCGGAAGATGTGACAGTCATGGGCACCGTCTGGCTGCTCCGAACGATGGTCGAGAACCATCTGCTCAGCGTGGACGAGGCCATTGCCGCACTGGCGTTGATGAAAGAAGGCAAGCGGCGCCTGCCCTGGACAGATGCCGAACGCATCCTGAATGGTCTCCGCGAAGGCGCATAGCCATTCACCGCATCCAGTAGCGGGCTGGTGCGGACGTGGGTTCGATTGATAAATACGGAATCGAACTGGCGGCAATCCTGGCGGCAGGCATCGCGGCAGTGATCGGGTCAAGCTGCTACGATTCCACGCAAGAAAGGGGCTGATCCGCACCGTTCCGCACGGGTTTGCGCCGGTTGTAAGGCGCCGAGTTAGCTAGGTTTGGCGCGGGTTACAGGCCCACCACCATTCAAAGCTCCGCAAGGGGCCGTAAGACAAGAAAGCCCTAAGTAATTTAACGACTTAGGGCTTTTTCATTCTCGCGCCGGGTTGCTAGGGTCACCGAACCTGCAGCACCACCTTGCCGAAGTGTGCGTTGGCTTTCATGTAAGCGAGCGCCGCTGCAGCTTCATCGAGCGAGAAACAGCGGTCTATCGGGAGCGCCAACTTGCCGGTGCTCACCGAGGCCCACAGGTCTTGCCGCACCAAGCGGTTGATTTCGCGGATCTCCTCCACCGAGCGTGTGCGAAAAGTGACACCAATGTAGGAGATGCGCTTGGCCGCGTGCAGGTCGAAATCGAACTCGCCTTTCGCACCGCCCAGCCTACCGACGTTGACGATGCGGCCGAGCACGCGGGCGGCCTTCAGGTTCGCATTGGCGACGCTGGCCGAGACCTGATCGACGATCAGGTGCACGCCTTTGCCTTGCGTGGCAGCAATGACCTCGTCGGCCCAACCCAAATGGGTGGTGTCGATCGAGATGTCTGCGCCCCAGTCGGTGAGTTTCGCGCGACGTCCTGGGTTGGTGGAGGAGCCGATCACCAAGCTCGCTCCCATGAGCTTTGCGATCTGCATGCCCATCAACCCGACGCCAGAGCTTGCGCCCTGGATCAACACGGTCTCTCCTTTGGCGAGGCCGCCGGCAGTCACCAGCGCGTTGTGCATGGTCGTCAGCGCTACGGGCAGCGTGGCGGCTTCTTCGTAACTCATGCCGGAGGACGGCAGCAGGTGCACGCGCCCTCGATCGGCGAGCGCGTATTGCGCGAAGCCTGCAGCACCCGATGCCATCACCCGGTCGCCGGGTTTGACATGGCTCACGCCTGACCCCACTGCCGCGACCTCGCCGGCGAACTCCATCCCGACGACAGTGCCCGCGCCGCCGATCGCGCCGTGGCTTTGTCCGGCGGCGACCGCGAGGTCGGCGCGGTTCAGGCCGCAGGCATGCACCAGGATCAAGACCTGGTCTGCCTGTGGCACAGGGGTGGCAACTTCACGGATTTCCACACCGGTTGGCGTGACGACTGCGGCTTTCATGAGTTTTCCCCGAAGAAGGTGGTTGAGTTGGGCGGCAGTGTAGGCTGCCATGAGGAGGCCATCGCGAGGGCAACGTTGTATTGAGCCATCCTGCGCCAGAAGGTGATCCTGGCGATGGACTCGCTCGGTGCCCAGATCCCGTCAAACGGCATGGATGAAATTCCAGGGTTTCGCAAGACTCACCTCACCGCGATCCTGATCAACATCGTCCAGTTCGCGGCGATCGTCTGGAGCCTCAGCGCTTTGAGTGCGTAGCCCCAACGACTGTGCGCGTGGCGCAGATCGGCGTGATCAGGGGCCACCTAAAATGAACGGCAGCCTACAAGGACAGCGCGATGAGCATCAAGAGCGACAAGTGGATCCGCCGCATGGCCGATCAGACCGGCATGATCGAGCCCTTTGAGCCAGGTCAGGTTCGGAATTCTGCCGATGGTCAGAAGATCGTCAGCTATGGCACCTCGAGCTACGGCTACGACGTGCGCTGCGCGCGCGAGTTCAAGGTCTTCACCAATGTCTACTCGACCGTGGTCGACCCGAAGAACTTCGACGAGAAGAGCTTCGTCGACATCGAGGCCGATGTCTGCATCATCCCCCCCAACAGTTTTGCGCTGGCGCGCACGATGGAGTATTTCCGCATCCCTCGCAACGTGCTGACGATTTGCCTGGGCAAGAGCACTTACGCGCGCTGCGGCATCATCGTCAACGTCACGCCTTTCGAGCCCGAGTGGGAGGGCTTTGTGACGCTGGAGTTCAGCAACACGACGCCGTTGCCGGCCAAGATCTATGCTGGCGAAGGCTGCGCCCAGGTCTTGTTCTTCGAGAGCGACGAGGTCTGCGAGACCAGCTACAAGGACCGCGGTGGCAAGTACCAGGGTCAGCGCGGCGTCACGCTGCCCAAGGCCTGATCGGCGCTGGGCCTTCCGACATCAGGCGCTGCGCCCCAGGCTTGGGCGGTCATCTGAGCTTGTATCACTGGCCGGCGCGCACCAGACGCACATGGCGCAGCGTGCCGTCGTTGGCGCCAGGGCCGATGTCGCCGTCCTGGAATCCGACCCACCACACCCAGCCCGCTTTGGCAACCCAGGGCGACGAGCTCCAGTAAGCCGTGCTCTGGGTGTTTGGGAACAGCGAGCGATTGA
>JBILYN010000343.1:0-5045 GCA_044377715.1 Aquabacterium sp. | reverse complement strand
GGCAGCAGCCAGCCCAGGCCGCAGGCCACAAAACCGAACACGATGGTCGGGCCCGGGCCATGGCGATGGCTCAGCCGGTGACCCAGCACGCTGGCCGCCAAGGTGCCCAGGCCCAGGCCGGCGTAGCACAGGCCGATCGCCTGCTCGCTCAGGCCCAGACCGCGCGCCGCGTGCAGGATTTGCACGCCCTGCACCGCGTTGCTGCACAGCTGCCAACCGCCGACCATCAGCGCCAGCGTCACCAGCAAGGGCTGGTCGCGAACGAAGCGCAGGCCGGCGCGCAGGTCGCGCCAGAAATGGGCATCCGGTCGCGGCACGCGCTGCTCGACCACTGGCAGGCCGCGCAGGATCAGCGCCGAGATCACCAACACCGCAGCGTCGAGCAGCAAGGCCAGCGGCGCGCCGGTCAGGCGGATCAACGCGCCCGCGGCGCCCGGACCGGCCACTTCGGCGCCCGAGCTCGCCAAGGCGTTCTTGGCATGGGCCTGGACCAGGCGCTCGCGCGGCACCACCTGGGTCAGCACGATTTGCGCCGCGCTGCCGGCGGTGGTCGAGACCGTGCCGGTCAGGAACGCCACGCCATAGAGCCAGGCCATGTTCAGCCACCCCAGATGCCAGGCCAACGGCACACTGGCCAGCGCGACCGCGATCAACAGCTCACCGACGACGTAGACCGGCAGCTTGCGAACCCGGTCCAGCCAGACCCCGGCGGGCAGCGAAAACAGCGCAAACGGCAGCACCGCGACGGCCGTGAGCAGGCCCATCTGGGTCGGCGTCGCGTGCAGCAGCAGCGCTGCGGTCAGCGGCAGCGCCAGCAGCGTGATCTGCCCACCGACCGAGCTGATCAGGATAGACAACCACAGCCGCCGGTAAACGGCATCGCGCAGCAAGTCGTCGGGTGCCAGCCTCAGGGCTTGCCACCAGGGCGTTCGCGCAGTTTGTTCGGGTGGCACCAAGATGGCCTAGGTCGCGCTGTCGTTGAGACCTGCCGCTGACGGCAGGTTTGCCGTCAGGAGCGGTAGTCGGCGTTGATGCTGACGTAGTCGTGTGACAGGTCGCAGGTCCAGACCGTCGTGCTAGCCTGGCCGCGGTGCAGCAAGACCCGCACCGTGATCTCGCTTTGCTGCATCACGCGCTGGCCATCGGCCTCGAGGTAGTCGGGGTGGCGGCCGCCTTGCCGGGCGACGTGGACGTCGTCGAGGAACAAGTCGATCAGGTTCTGGTCCAGGTCGGCGATGCCGGCATAGCCCACTGCGCACAGGATGCGGCCCAGGTTCGGATCGCTGGCAAAGAAAGCGGTCTTGACCAGCGGCGAATGGGCGATCGCATAGGCCACGCGGCTGCACTCATCGTCACTGGCGCCGCCTTCGACCCGCACCGTGATGAACTTGGTCGCGCCCTCGCCGTCGCGCACGATGGCCTGGGCCAGTTGCTGCGACACCGCGATCACCGCCGCGCGCAGCGCCTGCCCTTCGGCGCTGTCTAGCGACTCGACCACCGCATGGCCGGCCTGGTGGGTGGCGATCAGCACGAAGGAATCGTTGGTCGAGGTGTCGCCGTCGATCGTGATGCGGTTGAAGCTGGCGTCGGCCGCTTCACGCAGCAGACCTTGCAGCAAGCCGGGTGAGATCACCGCGTCGGTAGCCATGAAACCCAGCATCGTCGCCATGTTGGGCCGGATCATGCCGGCACCTTTGCTGACACCGGTGACCGTGACGGTGCGGCCGCCGATCTGCAACTGGCGCGACGCCGCCTTGGGCAAGGTGTCGGTGGTCATGATGCCTTGGGCAGCGGCCAACCATCGGTCGGACTGCAGGTCGGCGATGGCCCCGGGCAGACCGGCCTCGATGCGATCGACCGGCAGTGTCTCCATGATCACGCCGGTAGAAAATGGCAGCACCTGAGCCGGTGCCAAGCCCATCAGCGCGGCCAGCGAGGCGCAGGTGCTGCGCGCGCGCAGCACGCCGTCAGCACCGGTGCCGGCGTTGGCATTGCCGGTGTTGACCACCAGCGCGCGGATGCCAGCGCCACTGCCCAGATGCTCGCGGCAGACCTGGACCGGCGCGGCACAGAAGCGGTTGGTGGTGAAGACACCGGCCACGCTGGACCCCGGTGCCAGCGCCAACACGACCAGGTCGTCCCGGTTGGGCTTGCGGATGCCCGCACGCGCAACACCGAGGCGAACGCCGGCGACGGCGTGCAAGCTGGCGGGATCGGGCGACAACAGGTTGACGGGCATGCAGACCTCAGCTCTCTGACAGGACTCGGAATTGTAGGTGGCGGTCTGCTACCGATCGACGCCAGAGAGAATCGCCAACCAAGCCGCGCCCAGCAGCAGACAACAAAAAAGCGGCCGAAGCCGCTGCTAGTCCAAGCCGGGCTGCGCCCAGGACGACCGATCAGTTCTTGCGCCGACGACGCGCCAGAAAACCGACGGCGCCCAGACCAGCGAGCATCATCGAGTAGGTTTCGGGTTCGGGGATGGGCAACGCGTTGATTGCCGCCGAATACTGACCGCCAACGCCGTAGGCAGTGCCCGTGAACTGCAAGTAATAGTTGCCAGGTGACAAACCCAAATTGGTCAAGCTACCACCCGCACCGACGGAGCCCAGCATCGGCCCAGGGGTTGCTGCCACGCCGGCATAGATGCTCATGGCGAAGTCGCTGCCGATGCTGCCGATCGTCACTGTGCCGACCGGTGGCGGCAGGCTGATTGACAGCGTATAGGTATTGGCTGCAGCGTTGACCATGTTGTAGCCGCTGGGCACGCTGAAGTCCGCATATTCGGCGAAGGAGCCAGCCGATGCCAAGGTCACGAACAGTGAAGAAAAGCTCGTGTTCAACGCGCCGATCTGGTAGGCGTTGGGAACGATGCCTGTTTCCGCGACCAAGGCCAGTGCGCCCCCGTTTTGACTTACAAGTGCTGTGCCCGCTTGCGCGCCGATCGCGAACACAGAAAGTACCGCTGCGAAAATTGGTTTCAGTCTCATGATTCACTCCGTTGAGCTTATGACGATGGAAAATGGATCTGCAAGGCGCCAGACACCCGGTGAATTCAATCGCCAGCGTCAAACACTCTTGCATACCTCACGATAGCCAGATGCATCGCGGGCGGCCACCCGCAGTTGTGGGGGTGCGGGTGTCAATGATCAGCTTCGGCGGAGAGGTCAGCAGCTTGTTCACCTGCTGCGAAAAATTGGGCCAAGGGATGTTGTGACGCTGCTCAGCGACAAAGACGTTGCGTCAATCCAAGCACCGAAACCAATAATCTCAGCGATAGAAATGTTGGGGATGATCAGGGTCGCGTTGCTGGTGGCATCGGCAGAAACCAAAGAATGGGCTGCCAAGCTGAACGTGTAGGTATCGGTGAACGGCCCGAAAGTCAACGAGTGCCCCAAAGGCGCACCGGGCGCGGCCCCGACCGTACCGAGATTGAAAGTGAGCGCATGCGCGCTGAAAGCAGACAGCGCCACCATCGACGCCGCAGCGACAGACCCTTCTTTATTAAACCCCCGAAAATTGTTGTGAACCACCCAACGACGTCGCAAGGCTAATGCGACGACCAAGGGAACACATCACTTGTTCGGGGGGTGAAGCGAGGGAAATCGGCGCGCAGCCGCAGCGACCGATCGACTGACCGGTCAGCAGACTGTCTCAGCAGAACGCGTCAGGCCAGCTTGCCGTGGCAAACCTTGTACTTCTTGCCACTGCCGCAGGGGCAGGGGTCGTTGCGGCCGACGCGCGGCACCTCGGCCACCAGCGTGGACGGGTCGGTCTCCTGGCTGACGCTGCCATCGTCATTGGGATGGGTGTAGGTCAGATTGCTGAGCTGTGAGGCCTGCAACTCCAGCGCCTGGGCGGCTTCGGCCACCTGCTCCTGGCTCTGGATGCGCACCGTCAACAGCAGGCGGGTGACTTCCATCTTCACCACGTCGAGCAACTGGCTGAACAGCTCAAAAGCCTCGCGCTTGTACTCTTGCTTGGGATTTTTCTGCGCATAACCCCGCAAGTGGATACCCTGCCGCAGGTAGTCGAGCGCTGCCAGATGCTCACGCCAATGGCTGTCGATGGCCTGCAGCAGCACCATGCGCATGAAGGGGTTGAACTGCTCAGGGCCGACCTGCGCGAGCTTGGCCTCGAACACCGTATCGGCGGCGGCGACCACGTGTTGCAGCACATCATCGTCGGTGATCGTGTCGCTGCGTTCGACCAACGCAGTCACCGCCACCGGCACCTGCCACTCCTCGGCCAGCGTGCGCTCAAGCGCCGGCAAGTCCCATTGCTCTTCGACGCTTTCGGCCGGCACCCAGGTGCGCACCACACCTTCCATCGAACTGCGTCGCAGGTTGGTGATCTGCGCCAGCACCGATTCGGATTCCAGGATCTCGTTGCGCTGCTGGTAGATCACCTTGCGTTGGTCGTTCGACACGTCGTCGTACTCGAGCAACTGCTTGCGGATGTCAAAGTTGCGGGCTTCGACCTTGCGCTGCGCACCGGCGATGCTGCGGCTGACGATGCCAGCCTCGATCGCCTCGCCCTCGGGCATCTTGAGCCGGTCCATGATCGCGCGCACTCGGTCGCCGGCGAAGATGCGCATCAGCGGATCTTCCAGCGCCAAGTAGAAGCGGCTTTGGCCCGGGTCGCCCTGGCGTCCCGAGCGGCCACGCAGTTGGTTGTCGATGCGGCGGCTCTCATGACGCTCGGTGGCGATGATGCGCAGGCCACCAGCGGCCTTGACCGCATCATGCAGGCCTTGCCATTCATCCTTGAGTTGCTGGATGCGGCCGGCCTTGTCGGCGTCGGCGATGGCCTCGTCGGCCTCGAGCAACTGAACCTGTTTCTCGACGTTCCCACCGAGCACGATGTCAGTGCCGCGACCGGCCATGTTGGTGGCGATGGTGATCACGCCGGGACGGCCCGCCTGGGCCACGATCTCGGCCTCGCGCGCATGCTGCTTGGCGTTGAGCACCTGGTGCGGCAGACCCGCTTTGGTCAGCAGGTCTGAGATCAGCTCGGAGTTCTCGATCGAGGTGGTGCCCACCAAC
>JBILYN010000342.1:0-5046 GCA_044377715.1 Aquabacterium sp. | reverse complement strand
GGCTACGCCTTAGACCTCGAGCCACTCCTTGCGGATCGCGGCATTCGCCGCCAGCCCTGCCGGATCGCTCTCGAACACGATGTGGCCATGGCCCATCACGTAGATTCGGCGCGAGATCTTCAAAGCGATCGTGAGTTTTTGCTCGACCAGCAAGATCGCCACGCCACGCTTGGCGATCTCATCGAGCAATCGACCGACTTGCTCGACCAGTTTGGGCGCTAGGCCCTCGGTCGGCTCGTCGATGATGACCAGGTCAGGGTCGCCCATCAAGGTCCGGCACATCGTCAGCATCTGCTGCTCACCACCCGACAGCACACCGGCCGGGTTGCCGCGCCGTGCTGCCAGGTTCGGAAACAAATCGTAAGCGTCGTCGAAGGTCCAGCGGCCGAACTTGCCGGCGCGCGCCAGCCCGAGTTCGAGATTTTGCTGAACCGTCAGCGTCGGGAAGATCTGCCGGTCTTCGGGCACATAGCCAACGCCGGCACGGGCAATCTGGTCAGGCCGCAGGCCGGCGATCGGCTTGCCTTTGAAGTTGATGCTGCCATGCGGCTGCACCAGACCCATGATGGCTTTGCAGGTGGTCGACCGGCCGACCCCGTTACGACCCAGCAGGCTGACGATCTCGCCTTCGTCGATATGCAGTTCAACGCCCTGCAGGATATGGCTCTTGCCGTAGTAAGCGTGCAGATCACGCAGCTCGAGCATCATGTCGCTTCGCTCCCCAGGTAGGCTTCCTGAACTGCGGCGTTGGTGCGGATCTTGGCAGGCGAGTCGCTGGCAATGACCTCGCCGTAGACCACCACCGAGATCACATCGGCCAAGCCGAACACCACGCTCATGTCGTGTTCGACCATCAGCAAGGTCTTGCCCTCGGTGACCGAACGAATCAGGTTCACGGCATTCTCTGTTTCACCCCGGCTCATCCCGGCGGTCGGCTCGTCGAGCAAGATCACCTCGGCGCCGCCGGCGATCGTCACGCCGACTTCGAGTGCACGCTGCTCGGCGTAGGTCAGCAACCCGGCCAACAAGTCGCGTCGGCGTTGTAGGCCCAAGCGCTCAAGCAACGCTTCACTCGCCTCGTTGAGCGCGGTCTGACGGCCGAGCAGCTTCCAGGTCGAATACTTGTAATCGTGCGCCCAGAGCAGGCCGCAGCGGATGTTCTCGAACACCGTCATGCGCGGAAAGATCGACGTGATCTGGAAGCTGCGCGACAGCCCCTTGCGGTTGATCAGGTGCGGCGCAACGCCTTTGAGCGATTCGCCGTTCAACGAGATGTCGCCCGATGTCATCGGGAAACGGCCGCTGATCAGGTTGAACAAGGTTGTCTTGCCAGCGCCGTTCGGTCCGATGATCGCGTGCCGTTGACCGCGCGGGATGTCAAGACTGACACCGCGGATGATCTCGGTCGGGCCGAAACTCTTGCGCACGTCGCGCAGTTGCAGAGCCAGCGTGCTCATGTCGCACCTCCATCGGCTGCGGCCTGGCGCTTGATGTCTTCCATCGTCGAATCCCAGACCCTCTGGAAACCCTTTGACTCGTGGCGCAGCCACAAACCGCCCAGCAGCAGCGCGAGCGCGCCGATGGCCCAGGGAACAGGGCTGGCCGTGTCGATCAGCAATGATCCGACCTGGAACTTCTTGTTCTGCGACGCGCCGATGGTCGTGAACGACACCAGTTCGGCGATCAACACGAAGCCCAGCACCACCATTGAGCCCGGCACCAGCACCCGGATGTAGGGCACCAGCAGGTCGCGCAGCCGGCCGGCATGGGCGATCGGGCCGTGCGCCGCAATCATGCCTGACAGACCCATAGGCGCGTACATCACCATCACGATGAACAACACGCCGACATAGAGCATCCACGCATTCGACAGCAGGCTGACCCCGCTCTGCAACAAGATCACGACGATCGAACCCAGGATAGGCCCGAAGAAGACGCCAACACCGCCGATGTAGGTCGCCAACAAGGCGGTCGATGACTTGACTGCCGAGACGGTGTCGAAAGTGACGATCTCGTAGAGCATCGCGTACAAACCGCCCGCAATACCAGCAAAAAAGCCCGACACGATGAACTGGTAGAAGCGGACCATCCGCGGGTCATAACCGACGAACTGCGCGCGTTCGAAATTGTCTCGCGTCGCGTTGGCCATCCGTCCCAGCGGTGTCTGGGTCTGCAGCCGCATCAGGATCACGCAGACCAGCGCCCAGACCAAGATCAGGTAATAGACCTGCCAGGGCGCGCTGTAAGAGGCGCCGACCAGGCTGGTGTCAATCATCCGGTTGGTGGTGACACCGCCCTCGCCGCCAAAGAAAGTCATGAACATCAAGGCCGCTGCCGCGACCAGTTCACCGATGCCCATCGTGATCATCGCGAACGCCGTTGCGCGCTGCTGCGTCGCGACATAGCCGAAGACCACACCAAAGCCCAGCCCACCGAGGCCGCCGACCAATGGCATCAGTTCGGTCGGCAGCCAGAAACTGCCAGCCTTGATCGCGTTCAGCGCATGCGCGGTGCAATACCCGCCCATACCGAACAACACCGCATGGCCGAATGACAACAAGCCGGCCTGCCCCATCTGCATGTTGAAAGACAGCGCGAAGATCGTGATCAGCCCGATCTCGCTGAGCATGGTCAGCACGAACCCGGAATGCCGTCCGGTCGACCAGTTGAAAAACAGCCAGGGCAGGGCTGCCGCGAGCAGGAATAGCAGCAGCCAGACCCGGTAGCGTTTGAGCATCAGACTTGGACTCATGTGTCGCGTGTCCCCATCAAGCCGCGTGGGCGGAACAACAGGATCAGCACCAGCAGCGCATAAGGCAGCAGCGCACCAATCCGCGGAATCGGGATCGTCAACAGCTCAGCAAACGGCGTCGAACTGCTGACCATCACGCCGAAGTTCTTCAGCAGGTCGGCCAGCGAGTAGTCGAGCACCACTGCGAAGGTCTGTATCAAGCCCATGAACAGCGAAGCGATGAAGCAGCCGAGCAAGGACCCAAGCCCGCCGAAGACGACAACCACGAAGACGATAGGCCCCATCGAGAATGCCATCGAAGGCTCGGTCGTCTGGTAGTTGCCGCCGATCACACCGGCCAGACCGGCCAGCGCGGTACCTGCAGCAAACACCATCGTGAAGATCCGCGGCACGTTGTGACCGAGCGCACTGACCATCTCAGGATGCACCAGCGCGGCCTGTATCACCAGCCCGACCCGGGTACGGGTCAGTGCGAGCCAGATCGAGCCAAACATCAGCGCCGAGACCAGCAGCATGAACGCCCGGTAGGCATGGAACTGCGTGCCATAGACCTTGAACAGCGCAAAGTCGAGTTCGGGCGGAATGCGGTAGGGCACAGGGATCAAGCCCCAGCTCATCTGCACGACCTTCTCGATCACCAGCGCCAAGCCAAAGGTGAACAGCAGCTCGGCGATATGCCCGTTGCGGTGCACCCGACGCAAGCCGTACTGCTCGATCAGCGCGCCGATCACGCCGCAAATCACCGGTGCTGCGATCAGACCGACCCAGAACCCAGCGTACAGGCTGACGGTGTAGGCGAAATAAGCGCCCAACATATAGGCGCTGGCATGGGCGAAATTCAGCACACCCATCATGCTGAAGATCAGCGTCAATCCGCTGGCCAGCATGAACAGCAGCATGCCGTAGACCAGCCCGTTGAGCAGCGTTACGAGGAAGACTTCCATCGCGCGTACTTCCGATCCTGAAGTTGGGTCAAGCGCACATCAGCCGCGGCGCCGTAGCACCGCAGCCGGCGGGGCTACAGAGAGGCCTACTTGATCGCCGGGCGCTTCATCTTGCAGCTGGTCGGCTGCTCGACATCTTTCGCAACCACCGTGGCGACCGTCTTCCAGCCCAGCCCGGTGCCTTCTGAGTCGTACTTGATGCCGGTCTTCTGGAACGCACCGACGTGGTAGACCGTATTGATCTGATGGTCGTCCTTGCGCATCACCGCGTCATAGCCCAGGAAGTCCTTCACTGCCAGCCCTTCCAACGCGTATGCGATCTTCGTCACATCGAGCGTACCGGCCTTGTTGACACCGGCCTGAACCATCTCAAAGATGGTCCGGAAGCTTGCCGCATAAAAATCAAACTTGTGGGTGTCACGGAAAGACTTGGTCCAAGCTTCGGCTTGAGCATTCTTGATGTCGACCGCATGGTTCTCCGAGAACGTCATGACCGAAAAGACCTTGCCGTCACCCGCCGGCCCGATCGCGGTCGGCCCGCCGGTCAAATGCGCATAGAAGGTGTAGTAACTCAGATTGGACCCGGCCTCGATGCCAGCCTTGATCAACAGGTTCATGTCCGGACCCCAGTTGCCCGTCAGCAAGGCCTGCGCGCCAGAGGCCTTGATCTTGGTGATGTAAGGCGAGAAGTCCTTGATCTTGCCGAGCGGGATCAATTCGTCGCCGACCACTTTGACGTCCGGCCGGTTCTTGGCCAGGAAGATCTTGATGTCGCGCTGCACCGACTGGCCAAACAGATAGTCCTGGTTCAGCAGGTAGACCTTGTCGACGCTCTTGGGCAGCGCCTTGACCATGACTTCGGCCTTCTGCGCGACATTGAGGTCGAAGCGGTAATGCCAGAAGCTGCACTTCTCGTTGGTGAGTTCGGTCGCGACCGCGCCGCAGTTCAGGTAGATGATCCGGTTGTCGGGGTTGCGGTCGTTGTGCTTCTCGATGCCTTCCATCAACGCGGCGGCGATGTTCGACCCGCTGCACTGCATGATGAACGGCATGTTCTGGTCGGTCGCGCTCTTGAGGGCGAGCAGCGCGTCGCTGGGCTGCGACTTGTTGTCGAACGGCACCAACTCGAACTTGCGGCCAAGAGCGCCGCCTTTGGAGTTGATGAAGTCGATGATGAAGTTCATCTGCTTGAGGTTGGCGTCGCCGACCTGTGCAAACGGACCCGACAGCGGATCGGTGTAAGCGATTTTGATGGTGCCTTGCGCGGCCGCAGTGCCTGCAAAGCTCAGCGCAAGTGCTGCGCCGACTGCGGCCAATGCCGCCCTGATCGAGAGATACATGGATGCTCCT
>JBILYN010000087.1:0-14957 GCA_044377715.1 Aquabacterium sp. | reverse complement strand
TGTGGCCCAAGCCCAGGCGCCAGGTGGCTTGCTGCACCATTTGTTCGCAGTTCGCGCGCTGTCGCTGTTCGATCGGCAAGACGGCCCCTGGCTCGCAAGCTATCTGTCCGGCCTGCTGATCGGCGACGAGTTGCGGGCTCAGGCCTTGCCCGCCGGCCAGGCGGTGGTGGCCGTGGGCAGTGCTTTGTTGACCGACCGCTACCAGCGGGCGCTGGCGCAGCAAGGACACCCGGTGCGCCAGGTCGGTGCCGAGGCAGGCTGGACCGGCCTGCTCGCGCTGTCGGCGGCCTTGCGGGGATGAACAACCCGCATCCAGTGCACTAGGTTTGGCTGACCGCCCGGCGGCGTCAGGTCTGCCAACATGGCGGTGGCCTATCGCGCAGGCCTCTGCCTGATCGGACGCGCGTGGGTGCATGATCGGGCCGTGCCGGACCGATCGTGATACTGTGTAAAACTACAGCCCACCCGCCCATGAGGCGTATCAAAGCCCGAACTGTCGATCACCGGCAGCATGTCGAGCTTGCCGACGAGAGACCGATCCATGAGCCCCATCACCGCCGACCTCTTTGGCCAGCAGCCTGCTGCAGCGCTGACCGCCATGCGCCAAGCCAGCCTGCCGCCGCAAGCCATCAGTGCCGAAGTCCTGGCTGAAAAATACGCCAAAGGCGATGAGCGCAGCGTCGACGATGTGCGAGCGCGCGTGGCCCGCGCCTTGGCCGCGGCCGAGCCGCCCGCGCTGCGCGAGGCCTGGGAGGCCCGGTTCCTCGACGCCCAGCGCCGCGGTTTTGTGCCGGCCGGGCGCATCAACTCTGCTGCCGGCACGCCGCTGGCGGCCACGCTGATCAACTGTTTCGTGCAGCCGGTGGGCGACTCGATCTCGCAGCCCGAGGAGGGATTTGCCGGCATCTACACCGCGCTGACCGAAGCCGCCGAGACCATGCGCCGCGGCGGCGGCGTGGGCTACGACTTCTCGCGCATACGCCCCGCAGGGGCCTGGGTTGCACCGACGCAAAGCAGCGCCTCGGGCCCGGTGAGCTATATGCGGGTGTTCGACCGCAGCTGCGAGACGGTCGAGAGCGCCGGCAGCCGGCGCGGCGCGCAGATGGCGGTGCTTCGCTGTGACCACCCAGACGTGGAGGCCTTCATCCGCGCCAAGGATTCTGGCGACCTGCGCAACTTCAACATCTCGGTCGGCATCACCGACGCTTTCATGCAGGCGGTGCAGGCCGATGCCGAGATCGAACTGGTGCACAAGGCCGAGCCCGGCCCGGCAATCAAGCAAGCCGGTGCCCACCGCCGCGCCGACGGCCTGTGGGTCTACCGCCAACAACCGGCGCGCGCGCTGTGGGAGCTGATCATGCGCAGCACCTACGACCATGCCGAGCCCGGTGTGCTGTTTCTCGACCGCATCAACCAGGACAACAACCTGGGCTATTGCGAAACCATCGCGGCAACCAACCCTTGCGTGACCGCCGATGCATGGGTGATGACGAGCGAGGGCGCCCGCCAAGTGCACCAATTGCTCGGCCAGCCCTTCATCGCCTTGGTCGACGGCAAACCTTATCGCACCGAATCGGATGGTTTCTTCGCCACGGGCACCAAGCCGGTGTTCCGGCTCGCAACGCGTGAAGGCCACGCGTTGCGGCTGACGGCCGACCACCTGGTGCGGCGTGTCACCCGCAAGACACGCTACCTGGTCGAGAGCGCCTGGGTGCCGGCTGGGCAGTTGCAGGCCGGTGATGAGGTGGTGCTGCACAACCACCGTGCCGCAGCCGGTTGGGACGGCGCCCACACCGAGGCCGAGGGCTACTTGGTCGGCCTGCTGATCGGCGACGGCACGCTCAAGGCCGACAAGGCGGTGCTGTCGGCCTGGGCGCCAGAGTTGCGCGCCGTGGGCGGCGCGCCGCATGCGGTGGCGCACAGCGCATCGGGCATCCTGCGCGCCGCCGAGGCGGCGGCCATGACCCTGCCGCACCGGGCAGACTTCCGCGGCTGGCAGCGCGCCGTGGACGGCCGCGGCGAGTTCCGCCTGGCCTCAGGCGCCCTGCGCCGGCTGGCGCTGGCGCTCGGCATGGCGCCAGGCCGCAAGACCATCACGCCGGCGATTGAAGCTGGCTCGTCCGATTTCTGCCGCGGCTTGCTGCGCGGCTTGTTCGACGCCGACGGTTCGGTGCAGGGCAGCCAGGACAAAGGCGTCAGCGTGCGCCTGACGCAGTCCGATGCATCGCTGCTCGAAGCGGCTCAGCGCCTGCTGCTGCGGCTGGGCGTGTCGTCGACGATCTACCGCAACCTCAGGCCGGCCGGTCTGGCACTGTTGCCCGATAGCCGTGGTGGGCAACGCGACTACCCGCAACAGGCCTCGCACGAACTGGTGATCGCCGGCGACAACCTGACGGTGTTCGCCGAGCGCATCGGCTTCGAGGACGACGCCAAGGCCCGGCGACTCGAAGACCTGTTGGCCGCCCACCGCCGCAGCTTGGACCGCGAGCGCTTCACCGCCACGGTCGAGTCTGTCGAGCCCGCCGGCATCGAGGCGGTTTACGATGTGACGGTCGAGCAAGTGCATGCCTTCGATGCCAACGGTCTGGTGGTGCACAACTGTGGCGAACAGCCGCTGCCGCCCTACGGCTGCTGCTGCCTGGGCAGCGTCGACCTGACGCATTTCGTGCAGCGGCCTTTCGAGGCCGATGCCGATTTCGATGACAAGGGCTTTGCCGAGGTCTGTGCGGTGGCGGTGCGCATGCTCGACAACGTGCTCGACGTCACGGTCTGGCCCTTGCCTCAGCAGCAGGCAGAGGCCACGGCCAAGCGACGCGTCGGGCTCGGTTTCACAGGCCTGGGCGATGCGCTGGTGATGTTGGGCCTGCGCTACGACACCGAGGCGGCGCGCACGATGGCCTCGCGCATCTCGGCGGCGATGCGCGACGCGGCGTACGAAGCCAGCGCCGATCTGGCGGCCGAGCGTGGCGCTTTCCCGTTGTTCAATGCTGACCTTTACCTGTCTGGCGCGAGCTTCGCGTCGCGCCTGCCGCAGGCGCTCAAGGACAAGATCCGCGCCCAGGGTCTGCGCAACTCGCACCTGCTGTCGATCGCGCCCACCGGCACCATCAGTCTGGCGTTTGCCGACAACGCCAGCAACGGCATCGAGCCGGCTTTCAGCTGGAGCTACACCCGCAAGAAGCGCGAACCTGACAACAGCTTCAAGCAGTATGCGGTCGAGGACCATGCCTGGCGGCTGTACCGCCACCTCAAGGGCGTGGATGCGCCGCTGACCGAGGCTTTCGTCACCGCGCTCGAGATGAGCGCCGAGGCCCATGCAGCGATGGTGGCGGCAGTCGCACCCTTCATCGACACCTCGATCTCCAAGACGGTCAATGTGCCGGTCGACTACCCCTATGCCGATTTCCAGAACCTGTACCTGCAGGCCTGGACTGCCGGGCTCAAAGGCCTGGCGACCTACCGGCCCAATGCGGTGCTGGGCTCGGTGCTGAGCGTGGATGCCCCGCCGGCAGCCCCAGACGCTGCGCCTGCGATGGCGGTGCAGCCCGAGACGCTGGCCACCTTCGACGGCGCCAACCAGCGCCTGCGATTGGATCGCCTGCCCGCGCCAGTGCTGGCCAGCCTGCGCTGGCCTGGCCGGCCCGAGCTGCCCGGCGGCAATCCGGCCTGGAGCTACCTGATCCAGCACCCGTTCGGTGATTTCTCGCTCTTCGTCGGCGAGTTGCCGGCCGAGGCGGGTCCGGGCCTGGGGCTGTTCGCGCAGAACGTGCCTTTCGAGGTCTGGGTCAACGGCGCAGAGCAGCCGCGCGGCATTGGCGCGATGGCCAAGACCCTATCGATGGACATGCGCGCCAACGACGCCGCCTGGCTCAAGTTGAAGCTCGACGCTTTGGCCACGGTGGCCGAGGAGCGATCGTTCGAGATGCCTTTCCCGCCGACTGGCGAGAAGCGCTTGTTCCCCGGCGTGGTGGCCGCCACCGCAGCGGTGATCCGCTGGCGCTGCGAGCAGCTCGGCGCGCTACAAGAAGGCGGCCCGACGCCGGTGCTCGATGCGATGTTCAGCCGCGAAGAGCCCCGCACCGGCACGGCGGGCACGCTGGCCTGGGCGGTCGATGTGGACAACCATGCCACCGGCGAGTCGTTCACGATGACGCTGAAAGAAGTCTCGCTGCCCGCACCCGATGGCAGCACCGTGACCCGGCCTTGCGCGATCGGCTTTTCGGGCAACTACCCGCGAGCCTTCGACGGGCTGGCGCGATTGCTGTCGCTGGACATGCGCGTGATGGACCCGGCCTGGATCGGCATGAAGCTGCGCAAGCTGCTCAATGTCGGCGAGCCGCTGGGCCACTTCATGGCGCCGGTGCCCGGTGAACGCCGCCAGCAGACCTGGCCCAGCACGGTGGCCTACATCGCCAGGCTGGTGATCCACCGCTATGCGATGCTGGGCGTGCTCGACGAGGCTGGCCTGCCGCTGCGCGAGATGGGTATCCTGGCCGCACCGGCGGTCAAGCGTGCGGCTTCGGGTCAGGCCAGCGCGATGGCGCAGATTGCCGGCAAGGTCTGCCCCGATTGCGGTAACCGGACCTTGATCCGCAAGGACGGCTGCGAGTTCTGCACCGCCTGCGGTTTTGTGGGGCAGTGTGGTTGAGGGCTGCGCTGGGGTTCAGATCGGTGGTTTCATCAAGCCTGCGCAGCCCGTCGCCCGAGCTGGCGCTGAACTGGACGACTCGTGAATTGGTGGAAGAAGTTGCTGGCTGCGCTTGAGCCGCGCGATCCCGACCCTGATCGGCAGCGTGCGCTGGACCTGATCGCTGCCGTCGACGCCGGAGGCCTGCCCTTGAATCCGGCCAGGGTCAACGACATTGGCCGGCGGCTTGGCTTGGAGGTGGCGAGCAGCGCGCCGATCGAGTTGACGATCGCCCGTATCCGCGCTGCGCTGCACAAGCCGCCTCCTTGACGACCGGGTCCGCAAGGGCAGCAACTGCCACCTATAGTGCGGATGCATTGGAGGTCCCATGGACGAAACACCACCGCGCGACATGCGCTTTTGCGCGCCGCCCCCAGCCGAGACGAGTCTGTCACCCGCGCTGCACTGGCGCTGCGCTGTCGAGCTGGGCGTGACCGGCGGCGCTGAAGCGGTGAGGGCGTGATGGCTGGCGCATGGTGGGTCTGGCCGTTGGTCTTGGCCTTGTACGGCTTGTTTCGATGGTGGTACGACAACTGGCAAGGGCCGCTGACCGAGTCGGAGATCGACGCCTTCCTGGCCGGGTCGGGCCAAACGAAGCTGCGTGAGCACACCGACCTGGCCGCGCTGCGCAAGTTTCTCGAGGCCGATGATGGCCGCGAGTTCATCATGAGCAACCTCGTTCGCGTGCATCCCAACGAGGTGCCGCATCCGGTGACGGGCGTGCCCACACAGGGTCTGGCGCTGTTGCAGGACTACGGCCGGCGCTTCGTCGTGGTGCTGCTGCGCCACGGCGGTCACCCGATGCTGGTGATGCGCAAGGTGGGCGGCTACGTGGATGCATGGAACACGCCGCCAGACCCAGGCTGGCATGTGGTGGGCGCGATGCGCTACCGCAGCCGGCGCGACATGATGGTGTTGGCCAATGACCCATCACTGCGCGATGTGCATCCTTTCAAGACAGCGGGCACCGCGATGACCTTCTCGTTTCCGGCGCAAGTGATGATGGGATTCGCGTTGGGCCCCCGCGTCTGGGTCGGGCTGTTGCTGGTGATGTTGGCGTCTCTGGTTCACCTGGGCAGCTTGTTGGTCGCGCGGTAATCTCAGGCCTGAGGTCCGCGGTCGGGTGCCAACAGGGCTTGCTGGACCGCCCACAAGCGGTCCTGGCCCCACACGGCTGTGTCGCGCACTCGGAACGATGGCACGCCCCAAAGGCCCAGCTCCAGCATCGCGGCCCGGTTGGCCTCGGCGGTCTGGCGCCAGGCTTCGTCTTTCATCGCTTCGCGTGCATCGGCCCATGCCAGCCCGGCGCGCTCGACGATGCGGCGCAGGCCGCGGTCGCTTCCCGCGTCCAGGCCTTCGGCCCAGACCCCACGCATGAAAGACAGCACATAGGCCTGGCCTTGGCCCGCGCGCTCGGCCATCGGCATCAATGACAGCCCGCGCTCGGTAGGGCGGCCGACCGGGTCGTTGACACGACCGAATGGCGTGTTGCGGACAAAGGCTTCGCGCGCGGTGTCCAGGCTGATGTACATGCGTTTGTCGCTCGGCACCGCCAAGCCGCGCATCACCATCGGCAACACATAGCGCAGACGCACCGGGGCCGCCGTGAGCCGGCCGAGCTCAAACACCCGCGGTGCGACGATCGCCGAATATGGGCTGCGCAGCGAGAAGAAGAAGTCGATCGGCGCCGGGTTGGCCAGGGCCTGGGGCTGCTGCAGGTCGGCGTCGGGCCCGAACATCAGGCCCGACACGCCTGGACGCTGCGCCCCCAGATCCTGCAGTCGTCGCTCCAGGTGGTGCAGCCTGTCAATGCCCCAGTACCACTGGCCGCCGTAGAACAGCATCGCGCCCAGGTAATGGCCCAGGTCCTGGCGCAGCGCGGTTGCGGCGGCCAGATGGGCAGCGACTTGATCGGGGCTGGCTTCGGGCAGTGGCGCGCCGGCGACTGGCGCTGCGGGCTGCCAGAGCGCGGCCGAGATCGGCCCCGCTTCGTCGATGAAGCGGCCATCGGCTGCTGCTGCGACCAGGCGACGCGTGGCTTGTGCCACCGCTTGCGCCGGGGGCTGGATACCCGGGTCGCTGAATGCCAAGCCGTGGTGTGCGGCCAGCGCTTGCGCATCCCTGCGGCTGTAGGCGACGAGCCGGTCACGGTCTGGCGCGGCGGCGTCGCTGGGCGGGCCGACCACATGCGGCACGATTTCAATGTCATAGCGCGCCAGCAATGCCGGCAGGCAGGCGGCCAGCAGTGCGCTGTACGGATCGTCGACCTGGTGGAAGCAGTGGACGCGGTGCGGCTCGCCTCTCGCGGTGCGGCGACGCTCGGCCTTGGCTTGCGCTTTTTGCAGGCGATCGCGTGACAGCATCCATTGCGACACTGCTGGCATCAGCAAGCTGCGAATCGACATCAGCGGTCTGCGCCGGCTGGACCTGCGGCGTGGGTGGGTCTTGCGGTGGCAACTGGCATTTTTTTCCGCGCGGTCCGGTGCAGCGCCGCATTGTGGCTCGATTCGCGGGCTTGCCGGACTCGCCGCTGGCGATGATCGCCGATCGCTTCGCCAGGGCGGGCGCGACCCGGCGCGGCGGGTCGGCCAGTGCGTTGGGCTGTCGCTTGGTGGACAGCCTTGTCCGGGCATCCTCGGGTTCCGGGCCCAGGCCTGCGTCAGGCATGATGCTTCGATCATCATAGGAGACACCGGCATGACCTGGAAACCCGAGTTGGACGAGCTTGCCAGCCGTACGGCGTTGGCCCATCAGATGGGGGGCGCCGACAAGGTCAAGCGTCAGCACGATGCCGGGCGCCTGACGGTGCGCGAGCGCATCACCCGCTTGGTCGACGACAACAGTTTTCATGAAGTGGGCGCGCTGTCGGGCGTGGGCGAATACGACGCTGCCGGCGCGCTGCAGCATGTGACCCCGGCCAACTGCGTGTTCGGTCGAGGCCGTATCGATGGCCGGCCGGTGGTCGTGGTGGGCGACGACTTCACGGTGCGCGGTGGCTCGGCTGACGCGTCGATATCGAACAAGCCGCTGATGGCTGAGGACATGGCCGCCGAGTTCCGCCTGCCCATCTTGCGGGTGATCGAGGGCTCGGGCGGCGGCGGCTCGGTCAAGACCATCGAGACCAAGGGCGCCTCCAACCTGCCGGGCGGCATCGGTGGCACGCGAGGCTTCTGGCGCATGACGGCCAACCTGGCCGAAGTGCCGGTGGTTGGCTTGGGTCTGGGATCGGTGGCCGGACTGGGCGCGGCGCGGCTGGCGTCCAGCCACTACTCGGTGATGACCCGACAGTCGGCGATGTTTGTTGCCGGACCGCCGCTGGTCGCGCGGCTGGGTCAGGTGCTGGACAAGCAGGCGCTGGGCGGTGCCGACATCCAGACCCGCAGCGGTGCGATCGACGAAGCCGTCGAGACCGAGGAAGAGGCTTTTGCCTGCGCGCGCCGTTTCCTGTCCTACCTGCCGTCGTCGGTGCATGGGCTACCGCCTGTGCTGCCCTGCGACGACGACCCGTCACGCGCCGACGAGTCGTTGATGCATGCCGTGCCGCGGAATCGGCGCGCGGTCTACAAGATGCGGCCGATCGTCGAATCGGTGGTCGATGCCGGCAGCTTCTTCGAGATGGGCCGCAACTTCGGCCGCTCGATCATTGCCGGGCTGGCGCGGCTTGAGGGCCGTCCGGTGCTGATGCTGGCCAGCGACCCCTACCACTACGGCGGCGCCTGGAGCCCCGACACTTGCCAGAAGGTGGTGCGTTTCGTCGACCTGGCCGAGACCTTCCACCTGCCGGTGGTCTACCTGATGGACTGCCCGGGCTTCATGATCGGTGCCGAGGCCGAACGCACCGCCACCATTCGCCATGGCGTGCGGGCGATGGCGGCGATGAACCAGACCAGCGTGCCTTGGTGCACCGTGATCGTTCGCAACGCCTTTGGCGTGGCCGGCGCGGCGCACCAACCGGCCGGGCGCTTGTCGCTGCGCTATGCCTGGTTGTCGGCTTACTGGGGCTCGCTGCCGCTCGAAGGCGGCATCGAAGCGGCCTACCGCGCCGACATCGAGGCTGCGGACGATCCCAAGGCCAAACTGCTGGAGATCGAGGCGCGGCTCAACGCGCTGCGCTCGCCGTTTCGCAGCGCCGAGAAGTTCTGGGTCGAGGAGATCATCGACCCGCGCAAGACCCGGGCGCTGCTGTGCGATTTCGCACGCCTGGCCGAACCGCTGCGCATCCCCGGCAAGGCGACGTTCGCGATGCGTCCTTGACGCCTGCGAACGCCGGCAGGCTCCAGCACGGGGCCTGCCGCGATCGCCTGCGGGTCAGGCTCGCCGCTTGTTTTGTTGCCGGCCGTCGCCGACCCAGTCCAGCAGCAAGGTGTAGCCCACCGCCAGCACCACCGGGCCGACGAAGATCCCCACCAGACCGAAAGCCAGCAGGCCGCCGATCACGCCGGCAAAAATCAGCAGCAGCGGCAGGTCGGCACCGAGCCGGATCAGCATCGGCCGCAGGAAGTTGTCGAGCATCACGACCACGCCGGTGAGCACCAGCAGGAAGCTGCCCCAGCCGGTCTGGCCGCTCCAGTACAGCCAGGCCATCGCCGGCACCAGCACCAACACCGGACCGATCTGGGCCAGGCAGCAGATGAACACCACCACCGTCAACAAGCCCGCATAGGGCACGCCGGCGATCGCCAGCCCGATGCCTGCGAGCACCGACTGCACCGCCGCGGTCACGCCGACGCCGAGTGCGACACCGCGGATCGCCTGGCCCGCCAGCACCACGACGGCCTCACCCTGTGGGCCGCCGAGGCGCCGACCCATTCGCATCAGCGTGGCCGCAGCGAATTCGCCCTGCGCGTACATCAGCGCGGCGAGCGCGACGATCATCAACACCTGCAGCGCCAGATAGCCCAGGCTGCCGGCCTCGGCGACAACCCAGCGCGTCAGCATCCCGGCGTAGGGAGAAAGCTTGGCCCACAGGCCCTCGGAGCCCGCGGCGGCGACCTCTTTCCAGACCGCGTCGATCTTGGGCCCCAGCACCGGCAGCGACGAGAGCCAGTCTGGCGGCGTGGGCATTCGCAGCTGCGACAACTGCTTGACGAGGTCGACGATCGCGTCGGCGTTCTCGACCAGGGTCAGGATCGCCAGCGTCAGCGGCACGACGAACAGCAGCAGCAGCGCCAGCGTCATCCCCGCCACCGCCAGTGCGCGCCGCTGCCACAACCTGGCCTGCAGGCGGCGCATCAGCGGCCAGGTGGCCACGACGATGGTGGTGGCCCAGATCGCCGGCCCGACAAACGGCCGCAAGACCCAGAACGCGGCCAGGATCAGTCCGGCGATGAACAGCACGCCCAGCGTATTTCGGGCCAGGTCTGGGCGAGGGTCGGTCGGGCTCATGCTTGGCTGGCAGCTTCAGTCGAAAAGCGAGCGATGCTGGTCGCGCAACAGGTTCTTTTGCACCTTGCCCATCGCGTTGCGTGGCAGGTCGGCCACGACGAACAGCTTCTTGGGGACCTTGAAATTGGCGATGGCGGCCTTCAGGCTGGCGATCATCGCGGCCGGGTCCGGCGCGGCGCCGGGTTTGGCCACCACCACCGCGACCACGGCCTCGCCGAAGTCCGGGTGCGGCACGCCGATCACCGCCGACTCGGCCACGCCCGCCATGTCGTTGATGAAGCCCTCGATCTCGGCCGGGTAGACGTTGTAGCCGCCGCTGATGATCAAGTCCTTGCTGCGGCCGACGATGGTGACATAGCTGTCGGCCTCGATCTTGCCGACGTCACCGGTTTTGAACCAACCGTCGTCGGTGAACTCTTCGCGGGTCTTCTCGGGCATGCGCCAGTAGCCCGAGAAGACATTCGGTCCGCTGACCTGCAGGTGGCCGATCTGATCCACTGCACAGGGCTGGCCTTCGTCGTCCATCACCCGCAGGCCGACGCCGGGCAAGGCCGGGCCGACGGTGCCGCGCCGGCGCGGTCCGGCGCTGGCGCGACAGGGGTTGCTGGTCAGCATCGCGGTCTCGCTCATGCCGTAGCGTTCGAGCAAGGTATGGCCGGTGCGGTGGGTCCAGTCGTCGAAAGTCTCGACCAGCAGCGGCGCCGATCCGCTGATGAAGACCCGCATGTTGCGGCAGGCTTCGCGGGTCAGCGAGGGCTCGCCGAGCATACGCACATAGAGTGTGGGAACGCCCATGAAGACGGTGGCTTCGGGCAGGCGCGCGATCACGGCTCTGGGGTCGAATCGGTTGAACCAGATCATCTTGCTGCCGTTGAGCAGCGCGCCGTGCGAGGCGACAAACAGGCCATGGACGTGAAAGATCGGCAGCGCGTGTATCAGCACATCGCCAGGCTGCCAGTCCCAGTAGTCTTTGAGCATGCCCGCGTTGCTGAGCAGATTGCCGTGGCTGAGCATCGCGCCCTTGCTGCGTCCGGTGGTGCCGCTGGTGTAGAGGATCGCGGCCATATCGTCGGCTTGCTTGACTGCGGGCGCATGCTGGTCGCTGCAGTTCGCAGCGCGCTCGAGCAGGCTGCCATCGCGCGCTTCGCCCAGCGTGAACACATGCGCCGTGCCTGCGGTGAAGGCGATCCGGCTGACCCAGGCGAAGTTTTTCGGCGCGCAGACCACCACAGCCGGCTCGGCGTTGGCGATGAAGTACTCGATCTCGGCGGCTTGGTAAGCGGTGTTGAGCGGCAGGAACACATAGCCCGCTCGCAGCACCGCCAGGTAGAGCATCAGCGCCTCGACGCTTTTCTCGGTCTGCACCGCCACCCGGCTGCCCTCGGGCAGTCCCAGCGACGCCAGCAGGTTGGCCAGCATCGCGGTGCCGCGATCGATGTCATGCCAGCTGTAGGCCGCACCTGGCAGCGCGCCGTCGGCGCATTCGATCGCGACCTGCGACAGGTCTTGTGGGAATGCGGCGCGCAGCGCGGCGAACAGGTTCTGGTTGTCCATCGTCTGGGTTTCTATCGTTGCCGCGTCAGTCGAGCTTGGCGCCCGAGTTCTTCACCACCTCCGACCAGCGCTTGATCTCGCTGCCGATAAACTGGCCGAAATCGGGGCCCCACAGGTTGGGTGGGTTGGCGCCCAGGCCAGCCCAACTGGCTTTGAGTTCGTCGCTGCCCAGGGCCTTCTTCATCTCAGCCTGCATCGCCGCGACCAGCGCCGGCGGCGTGCCCTTGGGCGCCCACAGCCCATACCAAGTGGAGACCTGGTAGCTCGGCACACCTGACTCGGTTGACGACGGCACATCAGGGAAGCCAGGCGCGCGCTTGTCAGAGGCAACGACCAGCGCCTTGATGCGGCCGTTCTTGATATGCACTGCCGACGACCCCAGACCGTCGAACATCAGGTCGACCTGGCCGGCGATCAGATCCTGCAGCGCCGGGCCTGCGCCGCGGTAGGGGATGTGGGTGATGAAGGTTTGGGTCTGCAGCTTGAACAACTCACCGGCCAGGTGATGCGAGGTGCCGTTACCGGCCGACCCGTAATTCAGCTTGGCCGGGTTTTTGCGCAGGAACTCAAGCAGGCCTTTCAGGTCGGAAACCGGCACGCGCTGTGGGTTGACCACGATCACCTGAGGCACGCTGGAAATCAGCCCGACCGGCACGAAGTCGCTCTCGATGTTGTAGTCGAGCTTGGGATACATCGAAGGCGCGATCGCATGGTGCACCGCGCCCATGAAGAAGTTGTAGCCGTCAGGCGACGCGCGTGAGGCCACGCCTGCACCCAGGGTTCCGCCGGCGCCGCCCTTGTTGTCGATCACGAACTGCTTGCCGCTGTTCTTGGCCATCACCGCGAACAGCGGCCTGGCGAAGGCGTCGGTGCCGCCGCCGGCCGGGAAGGGCACGACGATGGTCACCGGCTTGGTCGGCCAAGCCTCGGCCAGCGCGCTGCCCAGCGGTGCTGCGGCCAGCGCCGAGGCGAGCAATGCTCGCCTGCCGAACGCAGTCCAACGGGCGGAGATTGGCGGGTTTTGTGGGTATGTCATCGTTGCTCCTGAGGTGCTGCAAGATCTGGGCGTGGGCGATCAGAACAAGGCTTAGCACGACCAGGTATTCGACACCCTGCGCTGCAAGAAACGATTGCGATGGGGTTGGACGCAAGCCAGATCGTATCGGTAGTTGACCATAGGCCAGGCGACTCGGGGATTACCCGGGCGCAGCCTCGGCGGCCATCACCGTCCGAGCTGGTGGCAGATCTCGAGCGTCAGCGCCGATTGGTTCAGCGCGTAGAAGTGGATAGCCGGTGCGCCGCCAGCGATCAGCCGCTCGCACAAGCGTGTCACGACTTCGATGCCGAAGGCCCGGATCGACGCCGCGTCGTCGAGGTAGCCTTCCATCTTGAGCATCACCCAGCGCGGGATCTCGATGCCGTCGCGCGCCGAGAACTGCGCGACCCGGGCGAAGTTGTGGATCGGCATGATGCCTGGCACGATCGGTGCGGTCACGCCCAGCTTGCGCGCTTCGTCGACGAAGTGAAAGTAGGCGTCGGGGTTGAAGAAGAACTGGGTGATCGCAGCGCTTGCGCCGCAGGCCATCTTGTCAGCGAAGTGCTGAAGGTCGCGCTTGGCGTAGCGCTGCTCGGGGTGGTATTCGGGGTAGGCCGCGACCTCGATGTGCCAGTCCGGCCCTTGCGTCTCGCGGATGAAGCGCACCAGCTCGGACGCATAGCGGAACTCACCCGCCACCGCGGTGCCGCTGGGCAGGTCGCCGCGCAGCGCGACGATGCGGTGTATGCCCTGGGCCCGGTAGGTGGCCAGGATCTCGGCGATGTTGTCGCGGGTCGAGCCGACGCAGGACAGGTGGGGGGCGGCCTCGAAGCCGGCGGCAGCGATATCGCGCACGGTGGCCAGGGTTTTTTCACGGGTCGAGCCGCCAGCGCCGTAGGTGACGCTGAAGAACTCGGGGTTCAAGACACTGAGGTCCTGCACCACGGTCTTGAGCTTTTCGCTGCCGACGGGGGTGTTGGGCGGGAAGAACTCAATGCTGATCGGAATCAAAGCCATGCGGCGCCTCCAACTTCAAGGTCATGCCGCAGGCATGACGAGAAAGATCAAGCAGCAGCCGCGGAACCGGCTTCCGTGACTGCTCCAACTTCGAGGTCATGCCGCAGGCATGACGAGAAAAGTCAAGCAGCAACCGCGGAACCGGCTTCGCCGGGCCGCTGGCTGCACCTTGCAGGTCGCGCCGGGCCAGTGGCCCGGCTCCTCGCCAGGCATGGACGATCCACTGGATCGTCCATGTCCGGGCTCGGCCCCACTGGGGGGAGCGCCGAAGGCGCTTCGGGGGGGTCTCAATATCTGTAGGTATCGAGCTTGTACGGACCAGACTTGGGCACGCCGATGTAGGCAGCCTGCTCGTCGCTGAGCTCGGACAGCTGTGCGTTGAGCGTGACGAGCTGCAGCCGCGCGACCTTCTCGTCCAGATGCTTGGGCAGCACATAGACCTTGCCCACGTCGTAGGCGTCTTTGTGTGCGAACAGCTCGATCTGCGCAATGGTCTGGTTGGCGAACGAGCTGCTCATCACATAGCTCGGGTGGCCGGTGCCGCAGCCCAGGTTCACCAGTCTGCCCTTGGCCAGCATGATGATGCGTTTGGCCGGTTTGCCATCGGCGGCTGGGAACAGGATCTGGTCGACCTGCGGCTTGATCTCTTCCCATTCGTACTTCTCGACCGACACGATGTCGATCTCGTTGTCGAAGTGGCCGATGTTGCAGACGATGGCGTTGTGCTTCATCGCGACCATGTGGTCGTGCGTGATCACGGCCTTGTTGCCGGTGGCGGTGACGAAGATGTCGGCCTTGTCTGCGGCGTATTCCATCGTCACGACGCGGTAGCCTTCCATCGCCGCTTGCAGCGCGTTGATCGGATCGATCTCGGTCACCCAGACCTGCGCCGACAGCGCGCGCAAGGCCTGGGCCGAGCCCTTGCCGACGTCGCCGTAGCCGGCGACAACGGCGATCTTGCCGGCGATCATCACGTCGGTGGCGCGCTTGATCGCGTCGACCAGGCTTTCGCGGCAGCCGTACAGGTTGTCGAACTTGCTCTTGGTCACCGAGTCGTTGACGTTGATCGCGCGGAACAGCAGCGCCCCTTTGGCGGCCATCTCGTTCAGGCGGTGCACGCCGGTCGTCGTCTCTTCGGTCACGCCGATGATCTCGGCGCCCTTGCGGCTGTACCAGGTGGCGTCGACCGCCAGCTTGCCCTTGATCGCGGCATACAGCTCGCGCTCTTCCTCGCTGGTTGGGTGTGCGATCAATGAGGCGTCGGTCTCGGCGCGCTTG
>JBILYN010000341.1:0-5070 GCA_044377715.1 Aquabacterium sp. | reverse complement strand
ACCCAGTCGCCTGCGCGCATGCCGGCGCGCTCGGCCAGACTGCCCGGCGGGGGTGTGCCCAGCAAGGCCTTGGGTTCGTCAATACCTATCCAGTGCGAGCTGGCGTACAGCAGCACCGCCAGCAACAAGTTCGCCAGCGGTCCGGCAGCGACGATCGCCACGCGCTGCCACAGCGGTTTGCGGTTGAACGCCTGGTCCAGTTCACCAGGGGCCACCGGCCCCTCGCGCTCGTCCAGCATGCGCACATAGCCGCCCAAGGGCAGAGCCGACAGCACGAACTCGGTGTGTTCGCTCGATTTCTGACGGCGCCAGATCACACGGCCAAATCCCATCGAGAACCGCAGCACCTTGACACCGCAGGCCACCGCCACACGGTAATGACCGTATTCATGCACGACGATCAGCACCGTCAGCGTCAACAAAAAAGCCAGCACAGTAATCATCTCGAGAGCTCCTGGGCCATGCGATCAGCCAAGCCACGGGCCCGACCATCGAGCGCAAGCATGTCTTGAAGCGAACCGGCATCGGCCTGACTCGGCACCAAGGCCGCCACGGTGTCGGCATTGACGCGGTGTATGTCGGTGAAGCGCAGTCGGCCGGACAGAAAGGCCGCAACTGCCACCTCGTTGGCAGCGTTGAGCACGGTGGTGCTGCCCTCCGGACCTCGCAAGGCGTCATAGGCCAAGCCCAGACCGGGGAAACGCTGCGTGTCGGCTGGCTCGAAACTCAGCGCCTGTATTGCCAGAAAGTCGAGTTCATCAGCACCCGAAGCCTCACGCTCGGGCCAGGCCAGGCCGACGCTGATCGGCACCTTCATGTCGGGCGTGCCAAGTTGGGCGAGCACGCTGTTGTCACGACAGACCACCATCGAGTGGATGATGCTCTGGGGGTGTAGAACGACGCGGATCTGCTCCGGCGCCAGGTCGAAAAGCCATCGAGCCTCTATCACTTCTAGCGCCTTGTTCATCATCGTCGCCGAATCGACCGATATCTTTCGCCCCATCACCCAATTGGGATGCGCGCAGGCTTGGTCGGGCGTGACCTCGTGCAAAGTGGCTGGGTCGCGGTCGCGGAACGGTCCGCCCGATGCGGTCAGCACGATGTGGGCGATTCGCCGACCCCAGGCTGCTCGGTCCTCAGGCAGGCATTGGAAGATTGCCGAATGCTCACTGTCGATCGGCAACAGCAGCGCCCCGCCCTTGGCCACTGCGGCCATGAACAATCGCCCACCAACCACCAGCGCTTCCTTGTTGGCCAGCATCAGTCGCTTGCCGGCCAGCGCTGCCGCGATACAGGGTTGCAGTCCAGCGGCGCCGACGATCGCTGCCATCACGCTGTCGACTTCCGGGTGCGAGGCCATTTCGCACAACGCCCGGTCGCCATGCAGGACCTCGGTACGCAAGCCCAGCGCCGCCAGGTCCTGCCCCAGCCCATTGGCCTGCGCCGCAGTAGCGACCACCGCATAGCGTGGTCGCCAACGCTGGCAAAGACTGGCCAGCTCCTGCATCCTGTGCTGCGCCGTCAGCGCAAAGACCTGGTACTTCTCAGGGTGCAGGGCAATCACGTCCAGCGTGCTGCCACCGACCGAGCCGGTAGCACCGAGGATGCAAACGCGTTGAACCACGTCAGTACGGCCTCAGGGGGCAGTGAAGGAGCGGTGCAGTGGCTTGTCTCATGCTGGCGCTGCCGACACTACAGGCTGATCAGCGCAAGCGCCGCCGGCAACACGGGCAGCAACGCGTCGACCCGGTCGAGCACGCCACCATGGCCGGGCAGCAAACCACTCGAATCCTTGGCCCCAGCAGCTCGCTTGACCAGTGACTCGAACAAATCCCCCATCACGCTGAGCCCAGCCAACAGCAGCAGTGACAGCGCCAAGCCGCCCAGTCCCATTCGCTGGCGCAGCAGCAGGAACAAACTGGGCGAATCAAAACTGCGCGTCGATTCCAGCCACAGCCATCCCATACCCAACAGCAACACGCCCGCCACGCCGCCGCACACACCTTCCCAACTCTTGCCGGGACTGATCGTCGGCGCGAGCTTGCGTCGGCCGAAAGCGCGGCCACAGAAATAGGCGGCGATGTCGGCAGTCCAGACCACGCACATCACCGAGAGCAGGAAATTGGTGCCAATGGTGCGCGCTTGGGCCATCGCAAGCCAGGCCAGCCAAAGCCCCGCCAAACCCAGGAGCCAGCGCATCGGGCTCGCCAGCCTGGACCAGGCAGCAGGACCACGCGCCAGCGCGCTGCCCCCACCCAACAGCCAGCAGGCCGTGGCCAGCCACCAAAGCCCTGCGGTCTGGCCGACCTGCGCCAGGTTGGACAGACTGGCCGCGCACAACAAGGCCAGCAAGCCGCCGGTGGCCAGCGCAACAGCGCTCGAGTCGACACCGTTCAACCTCGCCCACTCCCAACCCGCAGCGCTGATCAATCCAAGACTGAGCAACGCAAAGGGTAGCGGACTGGCGACCCACAGCGCTGGCAACAGCAGCGCCAGCAGCACCAAGGCGGTGATCACACGTTGACGCAGCATCGTGGCGTCAGCCTGCGGCCGGCTCGACCAAACGGGTTTCGACGCCGCCAAAACGCCGCTCGCGACCTGCGTAGGTGGCCAATGCAGTGTCGAGGGCCGCCACATCGAAATCAGGCCACAGGCAATCGGTGAACACAAGCTCGGAATAGGCCACCTGCCAAAGCATGAAGTTACTGATCCTGACCTCGCCGCCAGTGCGGATGAACAGGTCGGGATCAGGCGCATGGCGCATCGCCATGAACGCCGAAATCGATTCCTCGGTGATCTGCTCGGGGCGCAACCCGGCCGCAACGGCCTGCTGACAGGCCTGCACCAAGTCCCAGCGGCCACCGTAGTTGAAAGCCACCGACAAGGTGATGCGGGTGTTGTGCTGGGTCAGTTGCTCGGCCTCATTCCAGGCCGCACGCAGTCGGTCAGACAGGCCATCACGCTCGCCGACGATGACGATTCGAACCCCGTCACCGGCCAACTTGGCGAGGTACTTGGTCACCGCCACCAGCACCAAGCCCATCAGGCCCGACACCTCGTCCTCGGGTCGCTTCCAGTTCTCCGACGAAAAAGCGAACACAGTGAGGTACTCGACACCACGATCGGCGCAGGCCTTGATCACCTTGAGCAGTCCATCGACGCCGGCCTTGTGGCCGAAAAATCGCGGCAGATGACGCTTCTTGGCCCATCGGCCGTTGCCGTCCATCACGATGGCCACATGGCGTGGTACGGACAGATTGCGCGTCATCGACGTGAGGCAGGCAGACAGGGTGGGCAAGACATTGCGTGCTTCAGATCGCCAGAATTTCGGCTTCCTTGCCGTGCACCAGTCGGTCGATCTCTGCGATCACGCGGTCGGTCAGTTTCTGCACATCGTCCTGCGCACGTCGCTCATCGTCCTCGGTGACCGCTTTGTCCTTGAGCAACTTCTTCAACTGCTCATTGGCCTCACGGCGCAAGTTGCGAACTGCCACCTTGCTGTCCTCAGCGGCGTGACGGACCACCTTGGTGAGGTCGCGCCGGCGCTCTTCGGTCAGCGCAGGCATCGGCACGCGAATCACGTCGCCTTGCGATGCCGGGTTCAGCCCCAGGTCGCTCTCGCGAATGGCTTTTTCGATCTTGGCTGCCAAGCCCTTTTCCCAGGGTTGGACGCTGATGGTGCGGGCATCGAGCAGCGAGACATTGGCCACTTGACTGATCGGCAACATCGAGCCGTAGTAATCGACTTGAACCTGATCGAGGATGCCCGGGTGGGCACGTCCGGTTCGGATTTTCTGGATGTCGCTCTTGAAGGACTCGATGGACTTGGCCATCTTGGTCTCGGCAGTCTTCTTGGTGTCGGCAATGGTCATGGTGCTTCTCGACAGATCGAACAAAGGTCAGACGTGAACCAGGGTGCCTTCGTCCTCGCCCATCACAACGCGCTTGAGCGCGCCGGGCTTGAAGATCGAAAACACCTTGATGGGCAGTTTTTGGTCGCGACACAGCGCAAAAGCGGTGGCGTCCAGCACCTGCAGATTCTTGGAAATGGCTTCGTCGAAGCTCACACTGGTGTAACGCGTGGCGAGCGGGTCCTTCTTGGGGTCGGCCGTGTAGACGCCGTCCACCTTGGTCGCCTTCAGAACGATTTCGGCGCCAATCTCGGCGCCGCGCAGTGCCGCTGCAGTGTCGGTGGTGAAGAAGGGGTTGCCGGTGCCGGCGGCGAAGATCACGATCTTGCCCTCCTCGAGATACTGCAAGGCCTTGGGCCTGACATAGGGCTCGACCACCTGCTCGATACTGATCGCCGACATCACACGCGCCACCATGCCTTCGACCCGCATCGTATCGGCCAGCGCCAGCGCATTCATCACGGTGGCCAACATGCCCATGTAGTCAGCAGTCGCACGGTCCATGCCCACTGAACCACCAGCCACACCGCGAAAGATGTTGCCGCCGCCGATCACCACGGCCACTTCAACCCCCAGCGCCGTCACTTCCTGCACTTCGCGGACCATGCGGACGATGGTCGCACGGTTGATGCCGTAGGCGTCATCGCCCATCAAGGCCTCACCCGAGAGCTTGAGAAGAATGCGCTTGTAAGCGGGCATGCAGAGGCTCCTAGGACGAAGGCGACAGTTTAAGCGCCGGCGACCGGATGCCCGTCACCGCGCGCCGGTCTGCCAGCTGGGTTGGTACGCCGAAACCTGGCCCATCGGCCTGAACCGGCGCCCCCAGGTGTTCAGGCGGTCTTGGCTGCAGCGACTTGCGCCGCCACTTCAGCCGCAAAATCATCGACCTTCTTCTCGATGCCCTCACCGACCACATACATCGTGAAACCGGCGACCTGGGTGTTGATGGACTTGAGCATCTGCTCGACAGTCTGCTTGTCGTTCTTGACGAAGGGCTGGTTGAACAGAGAGACCTCCTTGAGGTACTTCTGAACCGAGCCTTCGACTCGCTTGGCGACAATCTCAGGCGACTGGGCTGGCTTGCCCGCGGCCACCGCAGCCGCCGAGTCCTCAGCGGCTTTCTCGGCAGCGATCCGGCGCTCTTTCTCGACCAGTTCAG
>JBILYN010000340.1:0-5075 GCA_044377715.1 Aquabacterium sp. | reverse complement strand
GCAAAGCGGCGGACGGCGACTCGGGGGCCAGGTCCCGCATCGCTTGGGCAGCCTGGCAGGCCTGGCGGGTGTCGTCCGGCATGCCGCTGGCGGCTGCTTGGGTGCAGGCTTGATGCAAATCGGTCATTGCGCGATTGGCGTCGGCAGTCCAGCGCTGCAGGCGCTGTTGCCGGTCGGCGCTCTCGCGCATCGCATCGTCCAGGTGCTGGCGCAACTCGTTGAAGCGGCTTTGTTGATCGGGCTGCAGCAGCCTGGCGTCCAATGCCAGCCAGTCGCGGTCGATCGCGGCCAGATGGTTGAGCGCGACGGCCTGCGGGTCGGTCAATCGCGCGAGCGCCTCGATCAGTGTTTCGGCTTTGGTGCGCGACTCGCGCTGCGCCACCGCCGCTTCGAACCGGCGTTTGGCCTCGCTGTGGACCCGTCGATCGTGGTTGCGAAATTCGCGTTCGGCCTGGCGTAGCGCGTCTTCACTTTCCAGCAGTGCCACCGCGGCGAGCTTGATGTCTAGCAAGGGCGATCCGACCGCCACTGCCAGCAGCGCAGAGTCGTCGCCTTGCGCCAAGGCCAGTCTAGGGCTCCACAAGGCTTTGTCGGCTGCTATCTGTTTGGCCTTGATCTCCGACTTGGAGGGCCCTGCGGGCTGAGGCTTGTGGATGACCTGCGCGGCAGCAGGAGTCGCTTTCGGCGCGCCAGGGACGCCGCGTTTCTTGAAGAGCCAGCTCAGCATGGGGTCGCGGTGCGAGGCACCGGTCAGGTCGGTAGAACGGGTGAATGCGGGGCGGTCGCCGGCGCTGCGCGCAGTGTAGGTGCAGTGCGCTCAGGCCGATCGGCGTGCTGCGGGGTTGGCAGTGGCCACTGGCGTCAACGCCAGAGCGGCGATTCAGTCCAGCACCACCAGGGGCAATCCGACACCAAAGCACCAGCGTATGCCGAAGGCGCTGGCCACCCAGCCCAGCAAACCCGGGCTCGCCTGGAAACCAAGGCGCATGGCCACGCTTATGGCGACCCGCCGTCGTGGCGATGCTCTCAGGGTTCGAGCTGCATCGTCACCAGGATGCGCGCGACCATGTTGTAGGCAGCGATCACACCCACCAGCTCGAACATCTTCTGGTCGCTGCCGAGCACGGCGCGGGCACGGGCGAAGGTGGCGTCGCTGACCTTGACCTGGCGCGTCATTTCGACCACCAGCGCGAGCGTGGCCTGCTGGTCCGGGCCGAACAAGGGATCGGCGGCCACTGCGTTGTCTTCGCCCAAGCGGCGCAGCGCGGCCAACTGCTCCGGGCTGCCACCGGCTTCCAGGTAGATCGGGGCATGGTGGTAGAACTCGAACTCGGCGCCGGTCAGCACCGCGACACCGCACATCGCCAATTCGCGCAGCAGCGGTGGCATATCGAGCGCACCACGAACCCGGCCCATCAACTCGCCCCAACCGGTGGCAAACGCCGGGCTGTGCAGCAGCAAGCGGTCGAGGTCCGTCAACTCGCCGCCGCGGCGCTTGCGGATCGAGGCCACCAGTTCGGTCGTGCCGACCTGTTCGTTGGTGAGCAAGGGAAGTCGGGTCATTTGAGGTCCTGGTTGCTTTGGGTGTTGAGGCTGGCCTTGTGACTATTTGAACAAGTCCTTGACCCTGTCGGTCCAGCTCTTGGCATTGGGCGAATGCTTCTCGCCGCCTTTCTTCAGTGCCTCATCCAGTTCCTTGAGCAGCTTGCGTTGGTGCTCGGTGAGCTTGACTGGCGTCTCCACCGAGACATGGGCGTAGAGATCGCCGGGATAACTCGAGCGCAGGCCCTTGATGCCCTTGCCGCGCAGCCTGAAGGTCTTGCCATGCTGGGTGCCTTCGGGCAGCTCGATTTCGGCGTTGCCGGCCAGCGTGGGTACTTCGATCGACCCGCCCAGCGCGACGGTCGTGAACGATACCGGTACGGTGCAGTGCAGGTCGTCGCCGTCGCGTTCGAAGATGTCGTGGTCTTTGACCCGGATCTCGATGTAGAGGTCGCCCGCCGGGCCGCCGTTGGTGCCGGGTTCACCGTTGCCGGCCGATCGAATCCGCATGCCTTCGCCGATGCCGGCGGGGATCTTGACCTCGAGCGTCTTCTGGCGTTTGATCTTGCCGGCTCCGTTGCAGCTGGTGCAGGGCTCGGGGATGATCTTGCCGCTGCCGTGGCAGTGCGGGCAGGTCTGTTGGATGCTGAAAAAACCCTGGCGCATGTGCACCGTGCCAGCGCCGTTGCAGGTGGTGCAGGTTTTGGCGCTGGTACCGGGCTTGGCGCCTGTGCCATGGCAAGTGTCGCAGCTCTCCCAACTGGGGATCCGGATCTGCGCGTCCTTGCCGCGTGCGGCTTCTTCGAGGGTGATCTCCATCGCGTAGCTCAGGTCGGCGCCGCGGAACACCTGCTGCCCACCGCCGCCGCCACGCCGGCCGCCGCCGTTGAAGATGTCGCCGAAGATGTCGCCGAAGGCCTCCGCGAAACCGCCCATGCCTTCGGCACCTGGCCCGCCCCGGTTCGGGTCGACGCCGGCGTGGCCGTGTTGGTCATAGGCCGCGCGTTTCTTCGGGTCCGAGAGCATCTCGTAAGCCTCTTTGGCCTCTTTGAACTTCTCTTCGGACTTCTTGCTGTCGTCGCCTTCACCCTGGTTGCGGTCGGGGTGGTGCTTCATGGCCAGCTTGCGGTAGGCCTTTTTGATGTCATCGTCGGCGGCGTTCTTGGGCACGCCGAGGATGTCGTAGAAATCGCGCTTGGCCATGGATCAATCTCAGACTTGGAAAACGAAACCGCCGCGTTGAGGGACAGACCATGGACTGTCACCCCGAACGCGGCGAAATGCAGGCGCAGCCCCAAGGGCTGCGACCCATATCACTTCTTGACTTCCTTGAATTCGGCGTCGACCACATTGTCGTCGGCCGCAGCTTTCGGCGCTGCGCCGGCCGGTGATTCAGCGCCTGCCGGGCCGCCCGCAGCCCCGGCCGCAGCAGCGGCTTGCTCGGCGTACATCTTCTCGCCCAGCTTCTGGCTCACCGTCATCAAGGCCTCGGTCTTGGCGTCGATCGTGGCCTTGTCATCGCTCTTGAGCGCTTCTTCAGCCTCTTTCAGCGCTTCTTCGATCTTTTCTTTCTCGCCGGCGTCGAGCTTGTCGCCGAACTCGCCCAAGCTCTTGCGCACCGAGTGGATCATGCCGTCGGCTTGGTTGCGGGCCTGCACCAGTTCAACCTTCTTGGCGTCCTCGGCGGCGTTGAGCTCTGCGTCCTTGACCATCTTCTGGATCTCGTCTTCGGTCAAACCCGAGTTCGCCTTGATGGTGATCTTGTTTTCCTTGCCGGTGGCCTTGTCCTTGGCGCCGACGTGCAGGATGCCGTTGGCGTCGATGTCGAACGTGACCTCGATCTGTGGCAAACCGCGCGGCGACGGCGGAATGCCTTCGAGGTTGAACTCGCCCAAGCTCTTGTTGCCCACGGCCAACTCGCGCTCGCCTTGGTAGACCTTGATCGTCACCGCCGGCTGGTTGTCGTCCGCGGTCGAGAAGGTCTGGGCGAATTTGGTCGGGATCGTCGTGTTCTTCTTGATCATCTTGGTCATCACGCCGCCCAGCGTCTCGATGCCCAGGCTCAGCGGGGTGACGTCAAGCAGCAGCACATCCTTGCGCTCGCCGCCCAGCACCTGACCCTGGATCGCCGCACCGACCGCAACCGCTTCGTCAGGGTTGACATCCTTGCGCGGTTCCTTGCCAAAGAACTCCTTGACCTTCTCCTGCACCTTGGGCATGCGGCTCATGCCACCGACCAGGATCACGTCGTCGATGTCGCTGACCTTGACGCCAGCGTCTTTGATCGCGACCCGGCAAGGCTCCATCGTGCGCTCGATCAACTCATCGACCAAGGACTCAAGCTTGGCACGGGTGAGCTTGATGTTGAGGTGGCGCGGCCCGTTGGCGTCGGCCGTGATGTACGGCAGGTTCACATCGGTCTGGGTGTTGCTCGACAGCTCGATCTTCGCCTTCTCGGCGGCCTCTTTCAGTCGCTGCAGCGCGAGCACATCCTTGGTCAGGTCGACGCCTTGTTCCTTCTTGAACTCGGCGACGATGTAGTCGATCAAGCGCTGGTCGAAGTCTTCGCCACCCAGGAAGGTGTCGCCGTTGGTCGACAGCACCTCGAACTGCTTTTCACCGTCGACATCGGCGATCTCGATGATCGAGATATCGAAGGTGCCGCCGCCCAAGTCGAACACCGCGATCTTGCGGTCGCCAGTGGTGTGCTTGTCCAGACCAAAGGCCAAGGCCGCAGCGGTGGGTTCGTTGATGATGCGCTTGACATCCAGGCCAGCGATGCGGCCGGCGTCCTTGGTCGCTTGGCGCTGGCTGTCGTTGAAATAGGCCGGCACCGTGATCACGGCCTCGGTCACTTCTTCGCCCAGGTAATCCTCGGCGGTTTTCTTCATCTTGCGCAGCACTTCAGCGCTGACCTGAGGCGGCGCGATCTTCTTGCCGCGAACCTCCACCCAGGCATCGCCGTTGTCGGCGGCGGCGATGGTGTAAGGCATCAGGTTGATGTCTTTCTGCACTTCCTTTTCGGAGAATTTGCGACCGATCAGACGCTTGACGGCGTACAGCGTGTTGCGCGGATTCGTCACGGCCTGACGCTTGGCCGACGCGCCGACCAGCACTTCACCATCTTCCTGGTAGGCGATGATCGATGGCGTGGTGCGGGCACCCTCGCTGTTTTCGATCACCTTGGTGGTGTTGCCTTCCATGATCGCCACGCAAGAATTGGTGGTGCCCAGGTCGATGCCGATGATTCTGCCCATGTAATGCTCCAGTAGATGATGTTTGCTGTTGTTTGAGATGCGGGCCGGCCAGTGACTTTCAAGGCCGCGCTTGACACGGCGGGCCGGCGTTTGCTTCAGGTCACTTGGGCGCGGCCACCGTGACCAGCGCGGGCCGCAGCACCCGGTCAGCGATCAGGTAGCCTTTTTGCAGCACGGCCACGACGGTATTGGCATCCTGATCGGCTGGCACGACGCTGATGGCCTGATGCTGGTGCGGATCGAACTTGGTGCCGGCTGGCGGTGCGATCTGCAGCA
>JBILYN010000339.1:0-5083 GCA_044377715.1 Aquabacterium sp. | reverse complement strand
GCCTGCTTGGACCCACCCCTACAGAAAGTTCCCAATGAGCGGCCCCAAACTACTCGCCGGCATCAAGGTGCTGGATTTGTCGCGCGTTCTGGCCGGCCCCTGGTCGGGCCAGTTGCTGGCCGATTACGGCGCTGATGTGATCAAGGTCGAGCGGCCCGATGTCGGCGACGACACCCGCGCCTGGGGCCCGCCCTGGTGGGGCGATGTGGCCGAGCGGATGTCTGCTTACTACGTCAGCGCCAACCGCGGCAAGCGGTCGATCGCGATCGACATCGCCACCGCCGAGGGCGCGGCGATGGTGCGCCAGCTCGCGGCCGAGGCCGATGTGCTGCTCGAGAATTACAAGGTCGGCCAGCTCGCGCGCTACGGGCTGGACTATGCGGCGCTGTCGGCGCACAACCCAGGGCTGGTGTACTGCTCGGTCACCGGTTACGGCCAGAGCGGGCCAATGGCTGGCGCCGCTGGCTACGACTTCGCGATCCAGGCCACCGGCGGGCTGATGAGCCTGACCGGCGAGAAAGAAGGCAGCCCTGGCAGCCAGCCGCAGAAAGCGGGCTTGGCGGTGGCCGACCTGTTCACCGGCCTGTACGCCACCACCGCGATCCTGGCCGCGCTGGTCGAGCGTGGCCGCACGGGGCTGGGCCACCACATCGACGCCGGACTGCTCGACGTGCAGGTGGCGATGCTGGCCAACCAGGCGAGCAACTTCCTGGTCGGCGGCGTGGTGCCGCAGCGCATGGGCAACGCGCACCTCAACGTCGTGCCCTACCAGGTGTTCCCAACGAAAGATGGCCACATCGTGCTGGCGGTGGGCAACGACGGCCAGTTCGCCCGCTTCTGCCAGCTGGCTGGCGACGCGGCGCTGGCCCAAGATGCGCGCTATGCCACCAACACTGACCGCCTCAAGAACCGCGAATCGCTGATCCCGGTGCTCGCGGGCTGGATGCTCAAACGCACGACGCTGCAGTGGGTGGCGCTGCTAGAGCCCAACGCCGTGCCTTGCGCACCGATCCTCAAAGTGCCGGAGGTGTTCGAGCACCCGCAGGTGGTGGCGCGCGGCATGCAGACCAGCCTGCGCAGCGAAGACGATCGGGTGATGCCGCTGGTGGCCAATCCGATGCGCTTCGACGGCCAGCGTGCGATGGCAGACCAGGCGCCACCCGCGCTGGACCAGCACGGTGAGGCGCTGCGCGAGGCGCTGGCCAAGGGCGGCGGTTGGCCGGCTCGGGGTGGGACGGGACGTTTAGGTTAACCACATCACGATCATGCTGGCCAAGATCACGGCAAGAAACCAGCTTACGCTGCCCACGAGCATCACCGCATCGGTGGGCCAGACTGAGTATTACGACATCGAGGTGCGCAACGGACAGATCATCCTGACACCCGTGCGAATCCAGCGCAGCGATGCTGTTCGGGTCAAGCTGGCCGAGTTGAACTTGACCGAAGCCGATGTCGCTGACGCAGTCGCCTGGTCCAGATGTCTGCCGGCGGCGGGTCAAGCACCCGCTGCCTGACCCGCCAGCCAGCGGTCACTGTCGGACCTGCGGTGTATCGGTGAGCCAGGGGTTGAACAGCGGCACGCGAGCACGGGCGAAGTCGGCTGTATCGCGCGTGACGACCGTCAGGCCATGGTGCAGGCCGGTGGCGGCGATGATCAGGTCGGGCTGAGAGTAGGTGTGACCGGCCTTGCGGCCGTCTTCAACGAGCAGTCGCCACTTGAACATGACGTCCTCAGAAACCGGTAGCACGCGTTGGTCAAACATCGGACGCAGCTTGTGCAGCAGCCAGTCATGGAGTTCGGCGCGGCGGATCGAATCATCGACCATCTCAATGCCGAAACGAATTTCAGCGAAGGTGACGGCGCTGACAAACAGTTGATCCATCGGCTGGCTGGCGACAAAGGCCAAGACCCGCCCATCGGGGCGAGGCCGACGCAGTTCGGAAATGACGTTGGTGTCGAGCAGCCAGGCGCTCACAGCACCAGAACCCGCACCGGCATGGCCGACCGCGCGGGCTCGATTTCGATCTCGCGGTGGGGTGAGGACGCGATGGCATCGACCAACAACTGGCCCGAGCGCTGGCCTTGCATCCGACGGAACTCACCGGCGTCGACAACCACGACGGCCTCACGGCCATGCAGCGTCACATGCTGCGGCCCTTCGCTGTGTGCCAACCGAACCAACTCGCTAAAGCGCGCTTTGGCGTCCTGAAGACGCCAGGATGCTGGCGAAGGTGGAGTTGCCGTATCGGCTTCATTCATTCTGGTCATGCTGACTAGAATAGCAGGGCATGGCTGTGGTTTCAAGCTCAAGCTCAACGGAAAACCCTCAAAGCCCCCGCAAGCCAAAACTCAGATAACCGCGGAACCTCACGCGTCCGCCGCGCACTGCCGGGCCTGCCAGCGCGTAGTTCGGGAAGCGCTGCAGAAAGCGCCCGATCGCCACCCTGCCCTCGAGCCGCGCCAAGCCCATGCCCACGCATTGGTGCGAGCCGAAACCGAAAGCCAGGTGGCGGTTCGGGCTGCGGCGGATGTCGAGCCGGTCCGGGTCGACCACCACCGCCGGGTCGCGGTTGGCAGCGCCTATGCACAGCGTGATGCGGGTGCCGGCGACCAGTGGCACGCCACCGACCACGGCCTCGGCGGTGCTCATGCGGTTGCCAAGCTGGTTGGAGCTCTCAAACCGCAGAAATTCCTCGACCGCGCCGTCGATCAACTCGGGCTGCTCGACGAGCAACCGCTTCTGGTCCGGCCAGTCGAGCAGCGACATCAGGCCGTTGCCGATCAGGTTGGTCGTGGTCTCGTGGCCGGCGTTGAGGATGAAGATGCAGTTCTGCACCAGCTCAGACTCGGTCAGGCGCTGGTCTTCGGCGCCGCTCTCGCCCTGGATCAGCCGGGTGAGCACATCGCGCGTCGGGTCGCCGGGCTGGGCACGGCGCTGCGCCACCAGTTGGCGCAGGTAGGCCGAGAAATCGGTCACCGCCTGGTGGCCCAGCGCCAGCTGCGCCGCGTCCAGGCTGGGTTCGAGCGCGCCCAGGATCGCCAGCGACCAGTCGCGCAGCGGGCCGCGCTCGTCCTGGGGCACACCAAGCAAGTTGCCGATCACCTCAACCGGAATCGCCGACGCAAAGTCGGCGATCAGGTCGACCGGCTCGCCCCGCGCGGCCCGATCGGTCATGCGGTCCAGCAGATGGTCTATCCATTGCGTCACTCCGGCCTCGAGCGCATCGGTGGCACGCGCTGTCAGCGCGCCGGCGATCAGCCGCCGAACGCGGCTGTGCAGCGGCGGGTCGTTGAACACCAGGCTGCTGGTGTGGTGCTCAAACAGCGGGCTGCCGACACCGTACTTCGGGCCGAACTCGGCTCGCTTGTCCGAGCTGAACAGCCGCGGGTCGCGGTACACCGCTTCGCAGTCGCGGTAGCGGGTCAAGAGCACGCTGGCGTCGGGCATGGTGCGCACCGGGCTTTGCTCGCGCAGCGCGGCGTACCAGCGGTAGGGGTTGTCGTGGAACGACGGCGGCAAGGCGCGCAGGTCAAAGCCCGTCAGGTCCGGCGGCATGGGGGTGCGGTGGCTCACGGTCAGCGCTTTCTCTGCATGGTCTGTGTCATGTCGAGGGCTCTCAGGTCAAGGTTGGCGCGCCTGCAGGCCGCCAGCTGCGGTGAATTCCGGGGGCTGGACGGCCGGCAGACCGCCAGCATTCGGGGGCTGGACGGCCCGCAGACCGCCAGCATTCGGGGGCTGGACGGCCCGCAGGCCGCCCAGGAACAAATCGGCCACCATCGGCGCCAGCGTGTCGTGGTCTAGCGCGCCGTCGGGCTGCACCCAGGTGAACATCCAGTTCAGCATGCCGAACAACAGCATGGTCATCGGCTTGGCCAGCGCGGCGGCTGCCAACTCGGGCCGTAGACCCGCCACCGCCTGCGCAAAACCGGCGACCACCGCGCGCTCATGGCTGAGCACGCGCTCGCGGTCGGCGGGCTCGAGAAACCTCACGTCCTCGGTCAGCACCCGGTGCGCATGCTGGGCGCCGGCGTACTCGGCGACGATGCGTCGGATCAGCGCGCGCAGCCGCAGCTCGGGCGCCAGGCCCTGCGCCAGCACCTCGGCCACCAGCGTGTCGAGCTTGCGCACATGGCCCTCGGCGATGCTGACCAGCAATGCGTACTTGTCTCGGTAGTAGTGGTAGAGCGTGGCCTTGGACAGGCCGCAGGCTTGCGCGACCTCGTTCATCGAAGTCGCGGGGTAGCCGCGCAGCGCAAACAGCGCCGCAGCGCGCGCCAAGATCAGCTCGCGCTGATCGTCGTATCCCGCTGCGCGGCCGCGTGCCAACTATGCCTGCTCAGCGTTCGTCGAACGACAGCACGACGAATGGCGTGATCGGGTGCGCCTGGCAGGCCAGCACAAAGCCTGCCGCGACATCGGCCTTGTCGAGCGCGAAGTTGCGGTCCATCCGCACATCGCCCTCGACCACCTTGGCACGGCAGGTGCCGCACACACCCGAGGTGCAGGAGAAAGGCAGTTCCAGCCCAGCCGCAGCCGCAGCGTCGAGGATGCTGGGCTGGTCGCGCTGAAAATCGATCTCGCGCCGCAAGCCGTCGCGGATGATCACGATGCGCGCCCGCTCGGCGTCGCCCGGCCTGGCTTCGTGGACCGCCGCACCGACCGCTGTCGCGCTGGTCGATCCGACCGGTGCGACAACGCCGAAGCGCTCGATGTGGATGCGGTCCTCGGGCAGGCCCGCTGCCAGCAACGCGGCCTCGACCTCGTCGTTCATCTGGAACGGCCCACAGAGGTAAGCCTGCGCGATGCTCCCGGCCGGCAGCACGCCCGCCAGCAGTTCGGCAATCTTGTCGCGGTTCATCAGCCCCATGTTGAGCGGTGAGTCGGTCTGCTCGTCTGAGAACACATGCAGCAGCACCAGCCGCGTCATGTAGCGGTTCTTCAAGTCCTCGATCTCCTCCTTGAACATCGTGGACTTGAGCGAGCGGTTGCCATAGACCAGCGTGAAGCGGCTGTGCGGCTCGCGCGCGAGCACTGTCTTCATGATCGACAGGATGGGCGTGATGCCGCTGCCGCCGGCAAAG
>JBILYN010000086.1:0-15097 GCA_044377715.1 Aquabacterium sp. | reverse complement strand
AGGATAGATCGATGAGTTCCCACACCAGCCCCAGCGCAGCCCAAAGCCGCGCGGCGGTGACCCTGCCCAAGCTGCGCGAGATGCGAGCGCGTGGCGAGAAGATCGTCATGCTCACCTGCTACGACGCTACTTTTGCCCAAGTGCTCGATGACGCCGGTGTTGACACGCTGCTGGTCGGCGACTCGCTGGGCAATGTGCTGCAGGGCCGCAGCAGCACCTTGGCCGTGACCTTGGCCGACATGGCGTACCACACCGAATGCGTCGCCCGGGCGCAAACAGCGGCCTGGCTGGTCGCGGACCTGCCTTTCGGCAGCTACGAAGGCGGCAAGGGCCAAGCACTGGACTCCGCCGTCACGCTGATGCGCGCCGGCGCACGAATGGTCAAGCTCGAGGGCGGTGGCTGGACTGCGGAGATCGTTGCCCACCTGGTCGCCCGCGGCATCCCCGTCTGTGCCCACCTCGGTCTGACGCCGCAGCGCGTGCATGCGCTGGGCGGTTACCGCTTGCAAGGCAAGGACGCCGACGCGGCATTGCTGATGAAGCGCGAGGCGCGTGAGCTTGCCGAGGCCGGCGCCGCGATGATGGTGCTCGAGATGGTGCCTGGCGCGCTGGCCGCTGAGTTGAGCGCCGAGAACCCCGAGTTGATGACCATCGGCATCGGCGCCGGTGCTGCCACCGCCGGCCAGGTGCTGGTGCTGCACGACATGCTCGGCCTGGGCGGCGGCCGCAAGCCGCGATTCGTCCGCAACTTCATGAACGAAGGCGGGTCGATCGCTTCGGCCATCACGCGCTATGTCGCTGCCGTCAAGGACGGCTCATTCCCCCAGGACGGCGTTCACACCTACTGACATGCGGGTCATCCACTCACTTGCCGAACTGCGCGCCGCGCTCGCAGGCTCTGCCACGACGGCGTTCGTGCCCACGATGGGCAACCTCCATGAAGGCCACTTGGCGTTGGTGCGACAGGCGCGTCAGCTGGGCTCGCCGGTTGTTGCCAGCATCTTCGTCAACCGGCTGCAGTTCCTGCCGAACGAGGATTTCGACCGCTACCCGCGCACGCTGGCGCGCGATTGCGCCTTGCTCGAAGGCGCAGGCTGCGACATCGTTTTCGCGCCCGACGAGGCCGAGCTCTACCCCGAGCCGCAGACCTACAAGCTCACGCCGCCCGCGGCCATCGCCGATCTGCTCGAAGGCGAGTTTCGCCCGGGGTTTTTCACCGGCGTTTGCACGGTGGTGCTCAAGCTGTTTCACTGCGTGCAGCCGGCGGTGGCCTTGTTCGGCCAGAAGGACTACCAGCAGCTGATGGTGATCAACCAGATGACCACGCAGCTCGCGCTGCCCATCCGCGTGATCGGCTCGCCGACGGTTCGCGCGGCCGACGGTCTGGCGCTGTCTTCGCGCAATGCCTATCTCAGCGCGACCGAGCGTTTCGAGGCGGTGGCGCTGCCGCAGGCGTTGCAGTCGATTGCCTCCGCGCTGCGGTCAGGCGCGACCGACATCGCCGCCGTCGAGCTTGCCCAGGCCGATGCGCTGCGTTTGCGCGGCTGGAAGCCCGATTACTTGACCGTGCGCCGCCGCAGCGACCTGCTCGTGCCCAGCACTGATGACCTGGCCGGCCGTGCGCCATTGCTTGTGCTGGCAGCGGCCAAGCTGGGTGCGACGCGCTTGATCGACAACCTCGAATTTGATTGGTGAGGGGCGTCGGCAGCGCGGTCAGCAGGACAGCCGCTGCGCTTGGTCTCCCCTATCCGCCCGGCGCTTCGACCGATGCGGTGGAGCGCTCGCTGGCACAGCAGGTTAACGAAGACCTGAAGCAGACCATCGTCGCGGACAACCGGGGCGGCGCCAGCATGGGGCGAACACAATCATCATTTCCACTTTGCGCATCAAGGCAAGACATGACGAACGCTTCCACCTTTCCCGCTTACCAGACGCTGGCCCTAGAGCAAGACGGCGACGGCGTGCTGACCGTCACGCTGAACCGTCCGGACAGGCTCAACGCGATCAACACCCAGATGGGGCGCGACACGCTGGACCTCTGGACCAGGCTCGCGGCCGAGCCCAGTGAGGTCCGCTGCGTCGTGCTCACCGGGGCTGGCGAACGCGGTTTTTGCGCCGGCGGCGACCTCAAGGAACGTGACGGCATGAGCAACGAGGTCTGGCGCGCACAGCACGAGTTGTTCGAGCGCTCGTTCATGACGCAGCTGGAGTGCCAGGTGCCGGTGATTGCTGCGGTCAACGGCCATGCTTATGGCGGCGGCTGCGAGATGGCGCTGGGCTGCGACTTCGCCTATGCGGTGCGAAGCGCTCGCTTTGCGCTGTCCGAGACGCGTCTGGGCATCATGCCCGGCGGCGGTGGCACCCAGACCCTGGCGCGCGCGGTCGGCGAGCGGCGTGCCAAAGAGTTGATCTTCACGGCCCAGGCTTTCACGGCCCAGCAGGCGATGGATTGGGGCATGGTCAGCGGCGTGCTCGAGGACACAAGCGAGTTGATGGCGAAGGTCCGTCAGGTCGCCAGCACGATCGCCGGCAATGCGCCGCTGTCGATCCGCCAGGCCAAAAAGTCTATCCACCACGGGCTTCAGACCGACTTGCTGACCGGTTACCGCTTCGAGATCGAAGCCTACAACCGGCTGGTGGTGACCGAAGACCGGCTCGAAGGCGTTCGCGCTTTCAACGAGAAACGCAAACCCAGGTTCCAGGCGCGCTGACCTGCCTGTGCAGGGGCTGCGGCGCATCTGCGCCGCCTTTCCCGGCGAGCATTGGCGCGACATCGACAAGCGCGAGGCCTACCCGACCGCGTTTGTCCAGGCGATGACGGCCTCGGGATTTCTCGCCGCGCTGATGCCCAAAGAATTTCGAGCGGGTCAGCATCGAGGTCGCCGACACGGTCTGCGAGTCCGAGCCCCCGCTGGCTTATGGTTACAGAGGGGTGCAGCAGGTTTTCTCCAACACCGTCGACGCGAGCGCCAGCGAGGCGGTCCAGGCCTTGGCGCAATCGCTTCGCCAATGGCAGGGAAGCCAGATCAGGCGCGACGACGTCACCATTTTGTGCATCGACCTTTGAGCCCCAGGCGCAGAAGCTTGGCATGATGCAGCGCGAGACTTCATAGACTCTCGGCCATTGCCACGCCGCGATGACCATCCAACCCAAGGAGACCTTGACCATGAGCTATACCGAAATCCTGTACGACGTTGCCGATCGCATCGCGACCATCACGCTGAACCGTCCGGAGCGGCTCAACGCCTACACCGGCACGATGGGCGACGAACTGCGCGCCGCGATGCGCGTGGCGAGCGACGACCCCGGCGTTCGGGTGATCGTGCTGACCGGCGCGGGCCGGGGCTTTTGCGCCGGTGCCGACATGAACAACCTCAACACCATCAGCAACCGGGGCAGGGCGGCAGGTGCGGGCGGCAACAGCGCCGAGGCCGCCGCTGGTGCGCCTTTCGACCCCGCGTCCAGCCCCGACTACCAGACCCAGCACTCGTATTTCCCGGCGGTGCCCAAGCCCATCCTGGCGGCGATCAACGGTGCCTGCGCCGGTCTCGGGCTGGTCTACGCGCTGTACTGTGACCGCCGTTTCGCCGCGACCGAGGCCCGCTTTACCACCGCGTTCGCGCGCCGCGGCCTGATCGCCGAGCACGGCATCAGCTACACGCTGCCCAGGGTGGCCGGGTTGTCGAACTCGCTGGACCTGCTGGTGTCGGCGCGCAAGTTCGACGCCGAGGAAGCGCTGCGAATGGGTGTGGTCGACCAGGTCACGCCGGCTGCCGAGTTGATGGCAGCGGTGCGCGCTTACGCCACCGACTTGGCCGACAACGTCTCGCCGCGCTCGATGGCGGTGATCAAGCGCCAGCTCTGGGCGGTCGGCCAGTTGTCGATGCGCCAGGCGATCGAGGTCGGCAACCACGAGATGCTGGGCAGCTTTGGCAGTGAAGACTTCAAGGAAGGCGTGGCCCACTTCGTCGAGAAGCGCCAGGCCAAATTCAGCGGACACTGAGCGCCCCGAGGCCGGCCGAAGCCGGCCGCCCCCCATGGGGGTCAAACAAAGTGGCAAAGCCACATTTGCTTGAGAGCCAAGCCGGCTGCGCCGGTTACCCTCAGCGGATGTTGACAGGGACCTTGTTTGCGCTGGCTGCGGGCCTGATGTGGGGCCTGGTGTTCATCGGCCCGTTGCTGCTGCCCGACTACCCGCCGGCGCTGCAGTCCTTCGGCCGTTACCTGGCGTTTGGCCTGATTGCCTTGCCGCTGGCTTGGCTGGACCGGGATCGGGTGGCCCAGCTCAGCCGGGCCGACTGGATCGAGGCGGCCAAGCTCGGGCTGGTCGGCAACATCGTTTACTACCTGTTCCTGGCCAGCGCGATCGCGCAGGCAGGCGGTCCGCTGCCAACGATGATCATCGGCACGCTGCCGGTGGTGATCGCGGTCTGCAGCCGGCTGCGCGATGGTCTGGCGCCGGGTCGGCGCGACGCGGGCTTGTCCTGGCGACAGTTGGCGCCTTCGCTGTTGCTGATCGCCGCGGGCATTGCCTGCGTCAACCAGGCCGAGTTGGATCGCGCAGGCCCGGCGGCTGACCTGGCCGGTCATTCGCGCGGTGCGCTGTTGGCGCTGGGCGCTGTGGCCTGCTGGACCTGGTACCCGATGCGCAACGCCGACTGGCTGCGCCACCACCCCGACCGCAGTCCGCGCGCCTGGGCCACGGCGCAGGGTGTGGCGACGCTGCCGTTGGCACTGCTGGGCTATGGCGGTTTCTGGGCCTGGGGCGCGGTCAGCGGTTTGGCGCTGGAGATGCCGTTCGGGCCGCGGCCGGCGGTTTTTGTGGGGCTGATGCTGGCGATCGGTCTGTTCGCCAGTTGGTTGGGCACGCTGTGCTGGAACGAGGCCAGCCAGCGCCTGCCCACCTCGCTGGTCGGGCAGTTGATCGTGTTCGAGACCTTGTCGGCATTGGCCTACGCCCAGTTGCTGCGCGGCCATTGGCCGCCGCTGCTGACCGGCGTCGGTGTGCTGCTGCTGATCGCCGGTGTCAGCTGGGCACTGCGGCCGCAGCCCATGGTGTTGGCGCGATAGCCTCGCGCGGACCCGATCAGCGCCACGCTCGCAGCCCGCTCAGCCCTGGGTCAGCGCCTCGTCCAGTGCTTCGACCCAATGCTTGACCGGTGTGCTGGTGCCGCTCTGCAGGTGGCTGATGCAGCCGATGTTGGCCGACACAATGGCGTCGGGCTGTAGCTCGGCCAGGTTGACCAGCTTGCGGTCGCGCAGTTGGTGCGCCAGCTTGGGTTGCAGCACGCTGTAGGTGCCGGCCGAGCCGCAGCAAAGATGGCTCTCGTTCGTCGCCACCGCGACGTCGAAGCCGAGTTCGCGCAGGCCGACCTCGACACCGCCTCGCAGCTGCTGGGCGTGCTGCAGCGTGCAAGGCGGGTGGAACGCGAGGCGGGTCGCCCCGCCGCTGCGCGCTGCGAAGCTGGGCTTGAGGGCGGTGACGATGTCGGGCAGCAGTTCGCTGAGGTCGCGGGTGAGTTCGGCGATGCGGCTGGCCTTGGCCGCGTAGTCCGGGTCCGCGGCCAGCGCATGACCGTAATCCTTGACCATCGCGCCGCAGCCCGACGCGTTCATCACAATGGCCTCGACCGCGCCTGCGCTGACCAGTGGCCACCAGGCGTCGATGTTGCGACGCATGTCGGCCAGGCCGCCGGCCTGGTCGTTCAGGTGGGTCTTGAGGGCGCCACAGCAGCCGGCCTCTTCGGCCACCAGGGTCTGGATGCCGGCAGCGTCCAGCACTCTGGCGGTGGCGGCGTTGATGTTCGGGCTCATCGCCGGCTGCACGCAGCCCATCAGCATCAAGACCTTGCGAGCATGCTCGCGCTTGGGCCAGAGCTGCTCGCGCGGGTGGCTCGCGCCAGGCACCTTGTCCTTGAGCGATTTGGGCAGAAGCGGCCGGGCCAGCTTGCCCAGCGCCATCGCCGGCTTGAACAGCGGCGAGCTCAGGCCTTGCTTGAGCAGCCAGCGCACGGTGCGCTCGGTCGCTGGGCGCTGGACCTGGGCATCGACAACGCGCCGGCCGATTTCCAGCAGCGCGCCGTACTGCACGCCGCTCGGGCAGGTGGTCTCGCAGTTGCGGCAAGTCAGGCAACGGTCCAGGTGCAGCTGGGTGGCGCGGGTCGGCGCAGCACCTTCGAGCACCTGCTTCATCAAGTAGATGCGGCCGCGCGGGCCATCGAGTTCGTCGCCGAGCAGCTGGTAGGTCGGGCAGGTCGCGGTGCAGAAGCCGCAGTGCACGCATTTGCGCAGGATGGCCTCAGCCGCCTCGCCGTCGGCGGTGCCTTGGTATTGAGGGGCAAGTGCGGTTTGCATGGTGGGGGCCTTGGGTGAAGGCTAGGAGTGAAAGGCAGCCAGCCGGTACTGAGGGAGCCAGTAGTGCTCGAAAGCCATCCACTGCGGGGCCATGCTGTCGGGGGTGGCCGGGCTTGTGGCAGGCATCACAGGTCGGCGTAGAGCCGCCCTGGATTGAAGACGCGGTCGGGGTCGAAAGCGGTCTTGAGATCGCGGTGGATGCGCATCAGTGGTGCCGACAAAGCACCGAGTGCACCGCCGGTCTTGGGTCCGAGGTAAGCGGTGGCGTGACCGCCAGCGCGGTTGGCGGCGCTGCGCACCTGGGCCGCCGGCGCGCTGCTGACGAGCCAGCGTTGCGCCCCGCCCCATTCGACGAGTTGTTCGTCGGCCGGCGCTAGCGGCGCTGCGGTCTGCGGCAGCGACAGCCGCCACAGCGTCGCGCCGCTGGCCACGGCTTGCCGGGCGTCGATGAAGAATTCGTCGGTCTGGTCGCGCAAGCCGGTCCAGAAGGCCTTGGCCAGCGCCGGGTCGACGGTCTCACCGCCCAAGGCGTTGCTCAGCTGTTGCGTTGCCGACTGCACGGCTGTTGCCGCACCCGACAGGCGCAGCACCAGCATGCCGCGCCACCAAGCACTGGCGTTGATCGGCAGCGGCTGGCCGCCCCAGCTGTTGAGCTGGCGCAGCGCGCCGGCCTGGTCGATCTCGAAGCGCAGCGTGCTGCTGGCCACGGCTATCGGCAGCACCTTGAGCGAGACCTCGCAGATCACGCCCAACACCCCCATCGATCCGGCCAGCAGCCGCGAGACGTCGTAGCCTGCGACGTTCTTCATCACCTGGCCGCCAAAGCTGAGCAGCTCGGCGCGGCCCGTCAGCAAGCTCGCGCCCAGCACATAGTCGCGCAGCCCGCCGACCGCCGCGCGCGCCGGTCCGGCCAGGCCGGCGGCAACCATGCCGCCGACGGTGCCGCCGTGGCTGCGCGCATTGGCCGGGTTGTCGAAGCGCGGCGGCTCGAAAGGCAGGTGTTGCCCTTGTTTGGCCAGCACGGCCTCGAGTTCGGCCAACGGGGTGCCTGCCCTCACCGTGACCACCAGCTCGCTGGGCTCGTAGCTGCTGATGCCGGTCAGGCCGCCGATCTCCAGGGCTTCGCCGCGCGGCGTTTCGCCGTAGAAAGCCTTGGTGTTGCCGCCGCGGATGTCGAGCACGGTCTTGTCGGCGCGGGCGGCGCGAACCCGGTCTGTCAGGGCTTGGAGCGCGGTGTCAGCCATGGTCAGCGCCCGTGGCTGGAATGTGTTGGCCGGTCATCAGAAGCGCTCCAGCTCGGGGAAGGGCAGCAAGCCTTTTTTCACGTGCATGCGGCCGTACTCGGCGCAGCGGTGCAGCGTCGGAATGACCTTGCCGGGGTTGAGCAGGCCGGCTGGGTCGAAGGCGCGCTTGACCGCAAACATCTGCTCGCGCTCTTCGGCCGAGAACTGCACGCACATCGAGCTGAGCTTTTCGACCCCGACGCCGTGCTCGCCGGTCACGGTGCCGCCGAGTGCGACGCTGGTCTCGAGGATGTCGGCGCCGAACAGCTCGGCGCGGTGCAACTCGCCGGGCTGGTTGGCGTCGAACAGGATCAGCGGATGCAGGTTGCCGTCCCCGGCGTGGAAGACGTTGCAGCAGCGCAGTTGGTACTTCTGCTCCATCTCGGCGATCGCGATCAGGATGTCGGCCAGGCGCTTGCGCGGAATGGTCGAGTCCATGCACATGTAGTCGGGACTGATGCGCCCGGAAGCCGGGAAAGCGTTCTTGCGGCCGCTCCAGAACTTCAGCCGCTGGGCCTCGTTCTCGCTCACCGCCAAGCGGCTCGCGCCATGGGCCTGCAGCACCGCGAGCATGCGCTCGATTTCTTCGGCCACCTCCTCGGGCGTGCCGTCGCTCTCGCACAGCAGGATCGCAGCGGCGTCCAGGTCGTAGCCGGCGTGGACGAAGTCTTCGACCGCCGCCGTCATCGGCTTGTCCATCATCTCCAGCCCGGCCGGGATGATGCCGGCCGCGATCACCGCCGCCACCGCTTCACCGGCGCGCCGGATGTCGTCGAAGCTGGCCATGATGCAGCGCGCGAGCTGCGGTTTGGGGCAGAGCTTGACGGTGACCTCGGTGGTGATCGCGAGCATGCCTTCGCTGCCGACCACTATCGCCAGCAGGTCCAGGCCGGGGGCGTCTAGCGCGTCGCCGCCAAACTCGACCGGCTCGCCTTCGACGGTGAAGCCGCGCACCTTGAGCATGTTGTGCAGCGTCAGGCCGTATTTCAGGCAGTGCACGCCGCCCGAGTTCTCAGCCACATTGCCGCCGATGGTGCAGGCGATCTGGCTGCTGGGGTCGGGCGCGTAGTACAGGCCGTGCGGCGCTGCCGCCTCGCTGATCGCCAGGTTGCGAACGCCGCATTGCACCACGGCCGTGCGCGCCAGCGGGTCGATCTTGACGATGCGGTTGAACTTGGCCAGCGACAGCGTCACCCCCAAAGCATGCGGCATGGCACCGCCAGACAAGCCGGTGCCGGCGCCTCGGGCCACCACCGGCACGCCGAGATCAAAGCAAGCCTTGAGCAGCGCCGAGACCTGGGCTTCGGTCTCGGGCAGGGCCACGGCCAGCGGCAACTCGCGGTAGACGGTCAGGCCGTCGCACTCATAGGGCGCGGTGTCCTCGCGCCGGTACAGCAGCGCATGGGCTGGCAGCAGCGGGCCCAGCGCAGCGACCACTTCGTCCTGGCGCGCGTTGCGCTCGGCCGCACTGGGCGGGGCTGGCGGCGGGCTGGCGGTCTGGAGGGCGTTCATCGGGGTTTCTCCGTGCGTTGACCTGCAACTGTAAGCACAAAGCAGCCGGTCGGACTGCTGGTGGGCGCAGATCGGCATCGCCTGGCGCGCAGGCTTGTCGGCTTCAATCGGCCACGAACACCGTCAGCACCCCGGTGTAGCCATAGAGGTGGTGGTGGGCGATTTCGCCGCCGGCAAAGAAACCGATCAGCGGCACGTCGCCCAGCGCATGGGCGACGATCTGTGCCTCGGCCGAGGGGGCGCCGAAATGCGGCCCACCGCGACCCGAGCAGGAGACGTAGATCGCGCCGGCGATCCGGCTGGCCGCTGCTGCCCCCATGGGCTCGCCGCCTGCGGTGACAGGCGCTTCGACCTCGAGCTCGTCGCGGATCTCAGCGCAGATGCGCACCAGATCTCGGCGCGCTGCCGCCACGTCGCGGCGACAGAAAGCGAGTTGCTGACCGACCTCGGCCGGGTCGGCGATCGCCACACCCTGGCGCGCCGGGTCGATGCCGATCAGGTGGCGGACTCGGGTGTCGGCGCCGAATTGGCCGCCGCGCGACAGCATCGCACCCGCGCCATCGGTCAGCCCGACCAAGGTGGAGCGCAGCGCCGCCAAGGCGGTTTGAGGCTGGTCCAGCGTGACGGCCAGTTCTGCCAGCAGCAAGGGCAAAGCGGGCTGGCCGTCGAGTTCGAGCACCAGGTTGCGGTCGGACGCGGTGATGCGTCGCACCGACCCCAGCGGCTGGCAGCCCTGGGTCACGCGCGAGACCAGTCGAAGTGCGGCACCCGGCGCCGCCGGCGCGAAGGCCACCCCTGACAGCCCGCCCTCGAACACCCCGTTGGCGATGTGAAACTGGCGACTGCGCGACGCGGCCAAACCGCCGAACAGGTAGCCACTGCTGGTGCGCCCAGCCAACTCTGCGATCAATTCTTCAAGATCGTGGGTGCCGGCGTCCGCATGCACCAGCGCACTGTGGGCGAAATCACCCTTGATGGGCTGCCGGCCGTTGAAGACCTGGAAGCTCGCGGGTGGCAGATCGCAGAGCATCAACACCAGGGCAGGCTCGTCGAAATACTCGACGCTGCCGACCAGCACGCCGACCCCGACATTGCCTGCCCATTGCACGCCTGGCCAGCGTTGCTGCAATTCGTTCAGCAGCGCGTCGGCTTGCTGGGCCAGCCGGTCGCTGAGGTAGACCAGGCCCAGTGTGGCGTTGAACAAGGGCTGGCGTGCCGCGCGCTGGGCGTCGATCTGCGCAGCCGCAAGTGCCAGCGCCATGTGGGCGTCAGGATGGGTGGCGTGGGCAGTGATGAAGCGTTGCATGGGCAAGTGGCGCGTCGGCGGCGCCGGTCTGGTTGGGCTGGAGGTCAGCCGGCCTTGCGGCCGCTGGTCTTGGCCGCGGGTTGGGCTGGCTTGCGCTTGCTGGTGGCTGGTTTGACACCGGCCAGATCCTGCGCGGCTGAGGCTGCGCGCTGGGCCGCAGCCATGGGCATCGAGGCCGCTTTTTTCAGTGCCTGACCGGCGGCGTCGACGCCTTGCTGGACCATCGCGCCGGCCAGGTTGCGCGCGGCGTCGGTGTTGCCTTCTTTCAAGGCGTTGGCGGCGAGCGCGGTGAACTGCTGGGTCAATGCGCCCCACCACTGCATCGGATCGACCACGCCGGGTTTGGCCGCGGCGCTCTCAGCGCTGGCGGCAGGCGCCGCTTTGGGGGACGGGCTCGGCGCGGGTTCGGGCACGCGGACCTTGAGCGACTCGGTCAGGTCGCCGAGCGAGACGTTCATGGTCTTGAGGGTGGCCAGTGTCATGCGCTGCACTTCTAGCGCCTGGATCGTGGTGCCCAGCAGGCGGGCGTTTTGCTCGAGCCAGAACTGCACGGTGCGCAACTCGCCGATGCGCTTTTCCAACTCCTCGGGGTCCAGCGTGGGCGCGACCCACTGGCCGACACTGGGCATGGCGGCGCCGGCGTTCTTGACCAGGCCGGTCAGGAAGTCGAAGCCCGGCACCATCTTGATGAATGCGGCAGTGGGATCGGTCACAAGCGTCTCCTCGGGGTTGGATGGACTGTGGCTGGATGGTAGTCGCAGCGCCGTGATTTGGGCTGCCGATTCGACCTCGAACCAGACCCAGCGCAGCCGCGCTCAGCGCGCGGGCGCTTGCAGCTTGAGAACGCCACCCTGCTGGTTGAATTGCAGTTTGCCCAGCACGTCCATGCCCAGCAGTGGCGAGCTCAGCGCCGGCAGCACGGTGATGGGCAGGCGGTCGAATCGCACGCCGCCCTCGAGTTGCAGGTCCGCGCGTGCCGTCCAGCCCTGCACCGTGCCGCCGGCGGTGGACGACTGCACCCGGCCTTCTGGCACCAGACCAGCGGCCAGCGCCAGCGCCTGAGGCAGCGCGCTTCGGGTCGCGCCGGTGTCAACCAGAAACTCCAGCGCCAGCCCGTTGACCTGGCCTGGCCAGTGGAAATGCCCGTCCGACCCGCGTCGCAACTCGATCACGCCGCCTTGGGCACTGAACTGGCTGCGTCGCTGCTGCGCCTGCCAGGCTTGCAGCGCCAAGAACAAGCCAGTGCCCAGCAACAGCCAGAGCGTGACATGCTTGAGCGTGCGTGGGAACTCGCTCATGCCTCGTCGTCGGCCAGGCCAGTTTCATCGGTCAAAGTGGGGTCCGCGCTCAAGTCCAGGGGACCGCTCACTCGTTGCTCGATGGCGCCGAAAACGCTCAATCCGTCGCGGCCCTTCATCTCGATCCGGATCGTGTCGCCTTGCCGCAGGTAGTCGCTGCGAGGCTGGCCATGCAGCAAGGTCTCGACCGCGCGCTTGGCCGCGATGCAGCTGTAACCCTTGGCACCGTCGCGGTTGCTCACCGGACCCGAGCCGACGATGCTGCCCGCGCGCAGCCTGCGGGTCTTGGCCAGGTGCGAGATCAGCTGACCGAAAGGGAAGCTCATCTCCGGACCGGCTTCGCACAGACCGACCTTCTTGCCGTTCAAAGCCGACTGCAGCGTCAGGTGTACCCGACCGCCCGTCCAGGCTGGCCCCAACTCGTCGGGCGTCACGGCCACCGGGCTGAAAGCCGCCGCCGTCATGCCGTGCACCAGACCGTTGCCGGCGGTCGGATCTGCAGCCAACAGCTGGCGCAAGCGCCAACTGTTGGCCAGCATCATCAGCCGCACGCCGTCGAGTGCTTGGTCAGGGTCCGCGCCCATCGCGACGTCGTCGGTGATCACGGCCAGCCCGGCGCCGAAGTCCGCGCCCCAACTCCCGGCGCCGAACCACGCCGGATCGCAGGGCCCGAGAAAGTCATCGCTGCCGGCCTGGACCAGCAGCGGGTCGCGGGTGTCACTGGCAGGCAGCTCGTGTTCCGCTGCCTGGGCCCGCACCTCGACCGGGTGCTGGTAGGCAGAGCTCTCGACCCATTGGTAGGCCCTGGGCAGCGGCGCCATGCATTGCCGTGGATCGAAGCCGAAGGCATGGCGCGCCCGTCCTTGGTTGAGGCTGACGTACAGGTCTTGCAGCTGGGGCGACAGGAAGTTCCAGTCGTCCAGCACCTGCTGCAAGCGGGTGGCGGTGGCCGTGGCGAAATGGGCCTGGCTCAGGTCGCGCGAGACGACGACCAATTGGCCGTCGCGTGAGCCGTCTTTGTAGGTGGCGAGTTTCATCGGTTTTCGGGCCTGCGTGCTTGGTGTCGCCGGGGCGTCGGTGGCAGCATTGTCGGATGCGCGCGCAGACTGGTTCCGATCACCGTCACGGCCCGCCTCCACGGCGCAGGCCTTGGGCGCTGCTGGCCCTGCTGGTGGCCGTGCTTTGGTTGCACGGCCGGCTGATCGATGGTTTGGCGCGCGGCCTGCCGCGCCAGGCTGGTGTGCGCGCCGGGGCTGCGCTGCAGGTCAGGGCCGTCGTGGTGGACAGGGCGCCTGCGTTGCCGATCGCGCCCGCCAGGCCTGCCACAGCAGCGCGTGCGACGCAGCCAACAGCTGCCGCAGGTCCTGAGTCAACTGGCGCCGCGCCAGAGCCGTCAGAGCCGCCAGAGCCGCTCGGCAAGACGGTCGAGCCTGAGGTTTCGCCGGGCTTGGCCATGGCCGGCCTCAGTCCGCCGACTTACCCGACCCGGATTCCTGCGCCGGCGCTGCTGCGGTATGCGTTGCAAAGTCAAGCCCAGGTCGGCGAGGCCAGCCTGATCTGGCGCCACGACGACCAGGGCTACAGGCTGCAACTCGACGGCCGAGGCCTGCGCGAAGCGCCGTTGATCGAGCAGCACAGCGCCGGCGGATTTGACGCCGCCGGGCTCGCGCCCGAGCGTTTCACCGACCGGCGGCGTGGCCGCGGTTGGCGTGCGGCCAGTTTTCAGCGCGAGATCGGCCGCATCAGTTTCTCGGGTCCGTCGGTCGAATACCCGGCCTGGCCGGGTGCGCAGGATCGGCTGAGCTGGTTGGTGCAAGCAGCCGCGATCCATGCGGCCGCGGTCCCGAAGGCTGAATTCACGCTGTTCGTGGTCGATGCGCGTGGCGTCGGCGAACTTTGGCGCTTTACCGACCAGGGTCTGTCCTTGATCGACACACCGCTGGGCCAGTTGCCGGCGCAGCACTGGTTGCGCGAACCCGACCAAGCCGGAGGCCAGCGGGTTGAGGTCTGGCTCGATGCGACGCGCGGTCACTGGCCGGTGCAGGTCCGGTTCACCTTCTTGCGCACGCAACAAGTCTTTGAGTTGCGCCTGGCGGCCGAGCCGCAGACCCTGCCTTGAGCGCTTGAAAGCCGCCCGCTTGGCCTCAACTTGAAACCAAGGAGAAATACCATGCAGATGCTCTACAACTCGGTGAGTTTCACGGTGGTGGCGTTTGAGGCGATTGCCGGGGAGGGGCTTGACAGTTTGCCTCTGTCGAACGGGGGTTATGAGATCGTCGACAAGTTTGCCCGCAAAGGGATTTTCATCCAGGGTGAGCTTGCCTTGTCGTTCCAGCGAGGGGTTGAGGCTTTGGTGGCTTTGGGCCCCGACGAGGAGGCGCTTGACGACTACATTGCCGGCTACACCTTGCTGGCGCAGCATCCGGTGGTTCTTCACTGACCGGGTCGGTCGGGGCCAGGGCGTACCAGCCTTTATCGGAAGGTCGGGCTCCTACAATTCGCAGCATGATGCCTGCTGCGCCTGTCCGATCCCGTGCCTACACCCGAGCTGCGCAGCTGCCCACGCTGCTGAAGCAACGCATCGTGATCATCGACGGCGCGATGGGCACGATGATCCAGCGCTACAAGCTCGGCGAAGCCGATTTTCGTGGCCAGCGCTTCGCCGACCACGCCAGAGATCTCAAAGGCAACAACGATTTGCTGCAGCTGACGAGACCGGATGTGGTGCGCGAGATCCACGATCAGTACCTCGCCGCCGGCGCTGATCTGATCGAGACCAACACCTTTGGCGCGACTTCAATCGCGCAAGAGGATTACGGTCTGGGCCATATCGCCCGCGAACTCAATCTGGTGGGTGCGCGACTGGCGCGCGAGGTGGCCGATCTTCACAGCACGGCGGACAAGCCGCGATTCGTCGCAGGCGCGCTCGGGCCGACGCCGCGCACTGCCAGCATCAGCCCGGATGTCAACGACGCTGGCGCGCGCAACACCAGCTTCGACGACTTGCGCGCGGCCTATTACGAACAGGCTTCAGCTTTGCTGGAGGGCGGTTGCGATTTGTTTCTGGTCGAGACCATTTTCGACACGCTCAACGCCAAGGCGGCGATCTTCGCGCTCGATGAACTGATGGAGGACACCGGCGAGCGCCTGCCGGTGATCATCTCGGGCACCGTCACCGACGCTTCGGGCCGCATCCTGTCGGGCCAGACCGTGCCGGCGTTCTGGCATTCGGTGCGTCACGCGCGTCCGCTGGCCGTTGGCCTGAACTGCGCGCTGGGCGCGGCGGTGATGCGGCCCTACATCGAGGAGTTGAGCAAGGTGGCGGGCGACACCTTCATCAGCT
>JBILYN010000085.1:0-15127 GCA_044377715.1 Aquabacterium sp. | reverse complement strand
GGGCCGCTTCACCAACTTCGTCAACCTGCTGGGCCAGGCCGCGCTGGCGCTGCCCAGTGGCGTCAGCGCCAGCGGCCTGCCCTTTGGCGTGACCTTCATCGCGCCGGGCGGCAGCGACGCCGCGCTGGTCGACCTGGGCCTGCGCTGGGAGGCAGCACGGGCCCAGCCGCTGGGTTGCCGGCTGCGCCCGGCCACGCCGGCCGACCGCGGGCTGCAGGCCGGCCCGGCCGCCGCCGCGACGCTGGCGCTGGCGGTCGTGGGTGCGCACCTGGCCGGCATGCCGCTGCACGGCCAGCTGGTCGAGCGCGGCTGCCGGCTGCGTTCAGCCACCAGCACGGCAGCGCAGTACCGGCTTTACGCGCTGCCCGGCACCTCGCCGCCCAAGCCCGGGTTGGCACGGGTGGCGACGGGCGAGACAGGCCAGGCGATCGAGGTCGAGGTCTACGACATGCCTGCCGCCGCGCTGGGCTCCTTCCTGGCTTTGATCCCGCCGCCGCTGGGCCTGGGCTCGGTGCAACTGGCCGACGGGCGCTGGGTCAAGGGCTTCATCTGCGAGGGCGCGGGCCTGGTCGGCGCCACCGACATCAGCGCTTTCGGCGGTTGGCGCGCCTACCTGGCGTCGCAACCATGAACCCGTCGCTGATCGACGACCCGCTGGTGCTGGCCGAGGTCACCGCAGTGTTTCACGCCTACGAGGCGGCGCTGATGGCCAACGACGTGGCCGCGCTCAATGCCTACTTTTGGGCCGATGCACGCACCACGCGCTACGGCATCGCCGACCGGCAGTGGGGCATCGACGAGCTGGTGGCGTTCCGCGCCGCCACCCCGGCGCCAAGTTTCACCCGAACGCTGCACCACTTGCGCATCGCTGCATTCGGGCCGGACATGGCGGTGGCACAGGTCGAATTCGAGCGCAGCGACACCTGTCTGCGCGGCTTCCAGAGCCAGACCTGGGTGCGGCTTGCGCCGGGTCCTACGGGTTGGAGGATTGTTGGCGCCCATGTCAGCATGATCCCGTTTGAATCGGCTTGAGGGCCTGCTGCCATTGATCGCCCCCGAGACCCCGACGCTGGCCGACCTGGCCTACGCACAGCTCAAAAAGCTGATTTTCGATTTCACGCTGATGCCCGGCGAGCGCTGCAGCGAGAGCGAACTGGCGCAGCGCCTGTCGATCAGCCGCACACCGCTGCGCCAGGCGCTGCAGCGCTTGGAGCGCGAGAGTTTTCTGCAGGTGCTGCCGCGCGTGGGCTGGCAGGTGGCGCAGCTGGACTTCGACGTCTTCGACGAGCTCTATGACCTGCGCGTGCTGATCGAATGCCATGCGGCACAGCAGCTGTCTGCCGCCGCCGAGCGGGCAGCGCTGCCGGGTTTGGCCGATGTCTGGCTGGTGCCACCCGGCGAGCGGCTGACCGACGGCGCGGCGGTAGGCCAGGCCGATGAAGCGTTTCACGCTGAGCTGGTGTTGAGCAGCGGCAACCGTGAGATGGCGCGCGTGCACCGCGAGATCACCGAGCGAATCCGCATCATCCGCCGGCTTGATTTCACCAAGGGCACAAGGGTGCATGCCACCTACGAAGAGCATGCGCAGATCCTGTGCGCGATCACGCGACGCCGTGGCGACGAGGCCCAGCGCCTGCTGCGGGCCCATGTCGAGCAGAGCAAGCTCGAGGTGCGGCACATCACGCTCGACATGTTGTACCGGGCGCGGCGCAGCGTCTGATTCGACCGGCCCGCGCTGTCAGCCGCAGCGCCGATTCGCGAACCGCCTGCGATCAATCCACCGCCCGATGCCGCGCAAGATGGCGGCTTGAGCCGGCTGACTTGCTGCTGCGATTACCATCTGCGACCTGACGTTCACTGTGGGGCCTCATCCCAGGAGAACCGCATCGTCAATCTGCTGCGCCTTCATGCGGGCTATCGTCACCCCGACAGAGGGTGGAACCCGATGGATGGGCAGGAACGTCACTTGCCAAATCGCTGATCCTATTGAATTCAACCCGAGGAGCTCGCATGTCCCTGTCCCGTCGCCACATCCTGGCCACCACCCTGGCCCTGGCCAGCCTGAGCGCCCCTGCGCTGGCCCAAAACAAGATCAAGGTCGCTGGCATCTACACCGTCCCGGTGGAGCAGCAGTGGGTCAGTCGCATCGACAAGGCGCTCAAAGCCGCCGCGACGCGAGGCGAGATCGAGTACGTTTTCAGCGAGAACGTGACCGCTGCCGACTACGAGCGCGTGCTGCGCCAGTACGCCGAGAAGGGCAACACCTTGATCGTCGGCGAGGCCTTTGCGGTCGAGATCGCTGCGCGCAAGGTGGCCAAGGACTACCCCAAGGTCAGCTTCCTGCTCGGCAGCTCCGGCAAGCCGCAGGAGCCCAACTTCTCTGTGTTCGACAACTACATCCATGAGCCGGCCTACCTGTCGGGCATGGTCGCTGGTGGCATGACCAAGTCCAACAAGATCGGCATGGTCGGCGGCTTTGCGGTCCCTGAGGTGAACCGGCTGATGAACGCCTTCATGGCCGGCGCCAGGGAAGTGAACCCCAAGGTCGAATTCAGCATCAGCTTCATCAGCAGCTGGTTCGACCCGCCCAAGGCCAAGGAAGCGGCTTTCGCGATGATCGACAAGGGTGCCGACGTGATGTATGCCGAGCGCTTCGGCGTCAGCGACGCGGCCAAGGAGCGCAAGGTGCTGGCCATCGGCAACGTGATCAACACCCAGAAGGAGTACCCCGACACCGTCGTGGCCTCGGCGATCTGGAACATGGAGCCCAGCGTCAACGCGGCATTGGCCGCCGTCAAGGCTGGCAAGTTCAAGGCTGAGGACTACGGTCATCTGAGCTTCATGAAGGCCAAGGGCAGCGAGCTCAGCCCCTTGGGCACGTTCGAGAAGAAGGTGCCGGCGGCGTTGGTGACCAAGGTCAAGGCCAAGGAGAAGGCTATTCTCGACGGCAGCTTCAAGGTCGTGATCGACGACACGGTGCCCAAGGCCAAGTGATCCACTGGGTCAGGGCGCTTGGCCAGCGGCTGACCCGATGACCGGACCTGTCCTGCAGTTCTCGGGCATCACCAAGCGCTTCGGCGCGTTGGTGGCCAACGATGCTATTTCGTTGACACTGGCGCGCGGCGAGGTGCTGGCCTTGCTGGGTGAGAACGGCGCTGGCAAGAGCACGCTGGTGTCCATCTTGTTCGGCCATTACCGCGCCGATGCTGGCACGATCACGGTCGACGGCCGGCCGCTGCCGCCCGGCAACCCCGGTGCCGCGTTGGCTGCGGGCATCGGCATGGTGCACCAGCATTTCAGCCTGGCCGACAACCTTAGCGTGCTCGACAACGTGATGCTGGGCACCGAGCCGCTGTGGCAGCCTTTCTCGCGCCGGGCCGCTGCCCGTGCCGCGCTGCAAGACACGGCGCAGCGTTTCGGCCTGCAGGTCAACGCCGATTCCCGCATCAAGGACTTGTCGGTCGGCGAGCGTCAGCGCGTCGAGATCCTGAAAGCCTTGCTGCCTTTCGGTCGCCGACGCGGTGCCCGGGTGCTGATCCTCGACGAGCCCACGGCCGTGCTGACGCCGCAGGAAAGCGAATCGCTGTTCGCCACCTTGTCGCAGTTGGTGGCGCAGGGCTTGAGCGTGATCTTCATCAGCCACAAGCTCGACGAGGTGCTGCGTGTCGCGCACCGCATCGCCGTGTTGCGCGCCGGCAAGCTGGTGGCCGAGATGCCGGCGGCCGGCGCCAGCAAGGCGATGCTGGCGCAGGCGATGGTCGGGCGTGAGGTGCCGCGGGTGGTGCGGGTGCCGACGCCAGCAAGCGCTGCTGCGCAGGCCCAGCCCCCTGTGTGTGAACTGCGCGACCTCAGCGTGCGCGGTGCTGGCGCTTGGCCGCAGCTCGACGGTGTCAACTTGGCGCTGCGCCCTGGCGAGGTGGTGGCGATCGCCGGCGTGGCCGGCAACGGCCAACAGGCCTTGGCCGACTTGCTGCACGGGCTGATCGCTGCCGATGCAGGCAGCGTCACGTTGGCTGGCCGAGCGATGCCCGCCACGCCGCGCGCCTGGATCGCTGCCGGCGTGGCCAGAATTCCAGAAGACCGCCATGCGGTGGGTGTGGTGGGCGACTTGCCGCTGTGGGAGAACGCGGTGCTCGAGCGCTACGCCAGCCCGGCTTTCGCGCGTGGCGGCGTGATCAAGCGCGCTGCTGCGACAGCTTTCGCCCAGCGCTTGGTCGAGCGCTACGACGTGCGCGGCACCGAAGGCGCCGGCCTGGCCACGCCGACCCGCGCCCTGTCGGGCGGCAACATGCAAAAGATGATCTTGGGCCGCGTGCTGATGACCAGTCCGCAGCTTGGGCGCAGCGCGGGTGACACCGAGGCAGGCGATGCCGACGCGACAGTGGCACCGCTGCTGATCGTCGCGAACCAGCCGACCTGGGGCTTGGACGTCGGTGCTGTGGCCTATGTGCACGGTCAGCTGCTGGCGGCCTGCGCCGCCGGCGCCGCGCTGCTGCTGATCAGCGAGGACCTCGACGAGGTCTTCGCGCTGGCCGACCGCATCGCGGTGCTGCACCATGGCCGGCTGACGCCAGCCCGGCCAGTGGCCGACTGGACCTTGGCGGCGATCGGCCTGGCGATGGCCGGTGTAGCGGCCAGCAGTGAGCTTGCCGATGCAGCTTGAACGACGTACCCAGACCTCGCCAGCCATGCTGCTGGGCGCGCCCTTGTTGGCGGTGGTCGCCACGCTGTTGATCACCTCGCTGTTGGTGGCCTGGGCCGGTGCACCTGTGGGGCAGGCCTATGCGTTGTTGCTCGAAGGCGGGTTCGGCTCGCGCTTCGCCTGGACCGAGACCCTGACCCGCGCCACACCACTGATCCTCACTGGCTTGGCGGCGGCGGTGGCGTTCAAGGCCAGGCTCTACAACATCGGCGGCGAGGGTCAGCTCTACGCCGGCGCGATCGCGGCCGTGGCGGTGGGCGGCATGCACGGCGGTGCCGGCTTCAGTGCGCCGACCTGGGTCTTGTTCCCGCTGATGATGCTGGCCGCAGCCACCGCGGGTGCGCTGCTGTTGTTGGGCCCTGCGCTGCTGAAAAGTCGGCTCGGCGTCGACGAGGTGGTGACCACGCTGCTGCTGAACTTCATCGTGCTGCTGGCGGTGTCGGCATTGCTCGACGGGCCGATGAAGGACGCCAGCGCGATGGGCTGGCCGCAGAGCGTGGCGATCGCCGACAGGCTTCAGCTCAGCCAGCTGGTCGAGCGCGGCCGAGCCCACACCGGACTGCTCTGGGCGCTGGCGCTGGCGCCGGCGCTGTGGGCGCTGCTGGCTTTCACGACCACCGGCTTTGAGATCCGCGCGGTCGGCGCCAATGCGCGGGCCGCCGGCTTTGCCGGCATGCCGGTGGCTTGGGTGACGGTCAAGGTAGCGCTGCTGTCGGGCGCGCTGGCCGGGCTGGCGGGCGCGATCGAGGTGGCAGGCCGAGCCGGCTATGTGACGCTGGACATGTCGCCAGGCTATGGCAGCAGCGGCGTGGTGATCGCGATGTTGGCCGCGCTCAACCCGCTGGGCGTGGTCGCAGCAGCGGTCTTCGTGGCGGGAATTCTGGTCGGCGCCGACAGCATGAGCCGGGCGGTGGGTGTGCCCACCTACATCGCCGACGTGATCGTCGCGGTCAGCCTGGTCACGATGCTGATCGCCACGCTGCTGACGCAATACCGCATTCGCTTCGACAGGTCCTGACGATGAGTGACGTGCTCGACCTGTTGCTCGCCGCGCCGTTCTGGGCTTCGGTGCTGCGCACCGCGACGCCGCTGATCCTGGGCACGCTGGGGGTGCTGCTGTGCGAGCGCGCCGGGGTGCTGAACCTGGGCATCGAGGGCATCATGGTGGCAGGCGCTTTCGCTGGCTGGCTCGCCGCCTACCACGGCGCCGGGCTTTGGGGCGGGGTGCTGGCTGCGGCGGCGGTTGGGGCGGCCTTTGGTGCGCTGCACGCGCTGCTCACCGTCACGCTGACCTTGTCTCAGCATGTCTCGGGTCTGGGCATCACGCTGCTGGCCACCAGCTTGGCAAGCTTCGCGTACCGGCTGAGTTTCCCCAAGGTCGACAGCCCGCCGACGATCCAGCCCTTTGCGACGATGAGCTGGTTGCCGATTCCGGTCATCGGCGCGCAGACGCCGATGACCTTGCTGGCACTGTTGATGGTCCCCGCGTTGGCCTGGGGCCTGTACCGCACGCCGCTCGGTCTGGCGCTGCGCATGGTCGGCGAGAACCCCGCTGCTGCCGAAGGTCAAGGTCTCGACGTGCTGCGCTTGCGCGCCGGCGCGGTGATCGCCGGATCGGCGCTGATGGGCGTGGCAGGCGCATTCCTGACGCTGTCGGCCTTCAATGCTTTCTACTTCAACATGGTCAACGGCCGCGGCTGGGTTTGTGTCGCGCTGGTCGTGTTTGCGTCCTGGCGGCCCGGCAAAGCGCTGTTGGGCGCAATCTTGTTCGCGTTCTTCGACGCGCTGCAGTTGCGCCTGCAGCAAGCCAGCGGCGCGGCGGAGGCGGCGCAGGCTTGGTTGGGCTTCGTGCCGCCTTACCAGCTCTACCTGGCACTGCCTTACGCGATGGCGATCGTCGCGCTGGTGCTGGTGGCGCGCCGCGCCGCGTACCCGCAAGCCCTGATGAAACCCTACCGTAAAGGCGAGCGCTGAGGCGAAGCCAAGGATCTGCCCGCATGCTTGCGGACAAGCACTTGAGCCCGCCAAGCGAGCCTGGCGACAACGCGCCCTGGTGCGCTGCGGCTAAGCCAAGAATCTGCCCCAGTTGAGCCCGTTTGCCGCTCGGACTTGGGCGCGCGGGCTCTTTTTCATTCAGCCGGGTACTGCACGTCACTGACGCATTGGGTAAATTCGTCAAAATTGTTAAAAAATGAGTAAACTTCGCGGATACTAGGCAAAGTCGACAAAACGAAGCCCAAGAAAAATTGCTTCTATGCTGGACAGGCAAACACTAGGCGGACACCAGCACTGTTTGCCATCGAACCGGTCATCTCCCGGCATCGTCTGCCACTGCGCAAGCGCAGGATCGCCTCGTGCTCTTTGATCACTGCGCCGAATGCCGGGGATGTTGTCATGTCGATGCGGGCTATCCTGCACTCGAAGTCACGCTGACCGCTGTGGAGAAAAAAAAGCACGGCAGTCTCTGTATCGAGACGCGCTGTCAAAATCTTGGCGACGCAGGTTGCACCTTGGGTGATGACAAGCCGTTCAGCTGCCAGTTATATCCGCTGTCGTTCAACCCGAAAACCGGTGGCTTTCTGTTCGACGTGGATTGCCCCTTGATGCCCGAATACCAGCGCCAGTTGCAGCATGCGGACAGCGACGCGTCGGTGCATTTCGCCCTGATGGCGGCCGAGCTGAAACGACTGGTCCAGGCGGATCCCAGCTTTGTGCGCAAGAACTTCAAGGTCGATGAGTACTACTTCGATCTGCAAGCACTCAAACTCGCGGCTGAGCCTGAAGGCAAATCGACATGAGAACTGATGTAGGTCTGTCGACAGGTTTTTTCGAGTCCGCTGGCTGCGCACCGGATGAGCAAGCGAGACGGTCGCTGGCCTACCAGAGTTGGACCGCCGAAAACCTTTGCGTTGAGAGCTTTCACGAGGAGATCAAGTACTACACCAGCCGCTGGGACGCACTCTGCCCGTATATCGACGTGACACCGGACATGTTGGCGCGCGCGTGCAAACCCTTCATTGTCTATGCGCTGCCGCCGGACGGGAATTTCGGGGTGCCGATCAATGACAACTACGGGTTGGCCCATGTTGCCGCCGAGGATTTCTGGACCGATCCGTGGCGGGCACGAAAATTTCGCGACCTCGACAAGCTGTTCAGGCCTTTCGAGGTTTCAGAGAGAGTCGTGTCGGGCCAGGACATCACGGTCGAATATATTCTGGAAATAGGCGCCGAACACTTCGATGCCTACGACATCCATGCCATGGAAGTCGATGGCTTTGTCGACTACATTCGAAAACTCGACGTTCTGATCATCCAAGTGCATGCCGCCAACGGTGATCTGATACTCAGCGACGTCTCGATGCTGCTGCCCGAGCGCGACCAGGTCTATGGCAGTTTCTGTCAATGGAATACCGATTACAAGAAGCACTCGCCGGGCATCTATGGCTGTGTGCTGGCCGCGCGCTGGGCGGCGCGCAATGGCTACAAATATTACAACCTTGGCCCGGTCGGCGACTATGGTTACAAGTCATTGCTGGTGACGGACCTGGAGCCGATCTATGGCATCGCCATGACCGACCCCGACCACGCTTTGGCGCTCGACCCAAGTTCCCCGCTGCATACCGACTTCAACCCGGCGCAGTGGAACCAGATTTATCGCAGGCCAACTGATTGACGCGGCGGCTTTGAGTCGAAAATATGGGTGGCGCCGAAGTTGACGTCGTAATCCATCATCAATTCCTCGCCTGACTTGATGGCGCGCAGCGTGATCAGCTGGCCGCTCTTCTGGTACTGAACGGAAGGGGTCTTTGAATGATTGAGATAAACCGCCATATGCATCGAATTGAGCCCGATCGATGGTATCAGCACGGTGTCATCGTCATAGTAGCAAAAGATCTCTATTTCCTTGCGTACGCTGCGCGGCAAGGCTTTGATTTCCTTGTGCGAAAAACTGACCTCATCAAATTTCAAGCGTGATTTCAGCGGATTGATGCCCTTGGGAATGGCGCGGATTGCAAAAACCCCAATACCGTGCACTGGCGAGACACCGAGATGGCAGTAAACTTCTTGACTCAAATGGGCTAATAGTTTCTGCTTGGCATTGGACATGTGACTTGAAAAGATTTGAATTCTGGTGAAATTCTGGCGCGCCGACCACGCGCCACGGCCGAAATGGTTTGATGCAGTCCGATATTACACCTGTTGCAGGTCGTACGGCAGGCCACTCGCGAGCCTTAGACCGCGGGTTTTCCCTTGACCGACAGGCAGACTAGCACCGCAAAGTCGGCGCCGCATCGAGTTGTTCTAGCGGCTGGCTGCGGGTCGACCGAAGCGGTGCGGCGCGATGACCCGTTCAGTTGGACCAGGCGCGACGGTTGGGTGCGAATTTCACCGGAAACTCACATGAAAAAATTATTCACCAATGAATATCTGATCAAGAAAGATTTTCTCAGCGCTGCGCTTTGCCAGCGTTGGGAAAAAAAGATTCTCGACAACCTGGAAATCTTTGGCTCAGATGTCAAGCCGCAATATGGCCAGTTGGCCGCATATTACGGGATGATCGAGTCCGGCCTGAACGAGAGCTATTATCGCTTTGCTGAAAAACACAACAAGTATCTGCTCAAAGAGTTTCCCGAGATCAAGGAGATCATCGACACCGCGGCCGGGCTTATTCTGGATCTATCCGGCCTCAAACCCGGCGCCCTACCGGTCGTGCCGCGCGACAAGAAATACTTTCTGATGGCCGGCTTCAACCTGCAGCTGCAAAGCTGGCGGCTCTATAATATACACACCGATACTGAAGGCCTTCTTCAGTATCCTGAAAGTATCTTCAATGATCGTACCAGAGCCTATTCTTGCGTGATTTCTATCAAGCGTACAGCGCAGTATGTAAAGGATCGTGGCGGCGATCTCGACATCTGGCAGGAGCGCTATCTGGCGGATCAGCTGGATGATTTCTACAAGTCGAACGGATACGCTGCAAAATCACTTAAAAATCGCAAGAAAATCCCTTACGATGTCGGCAATATGGTGCTCTTCGACAGCTTCATGCCGCACGTCGTGATACCGTTTGACATCAAGAAGAAATCCGACAGAAGGATTTCATTTGTGGTTCATTTTAACTATAGAAAATATACCGAAAGAAACCCATTTCCGCATCTGGAGTATTGGTATTGATGGTCGCTGGCAGCGCACGGCCGCCGATGGCGATCAGTGCCAAGTGCGGGGCTTCAGGCCTCGGGCGCTCAGACCTCGAACTTCACGCCCTGCGCCAGCGGTAGCGCGCCGGAGTAGTTGACCGTGTTGGTGGCTCGGCGCATGTAGTTCTTCCAGGCGTCTGACCCCGATTCACGGCCACCGCCGGTCTCTTTCTCGCCGCCGAAAGCGCCGCCGATCTCGGCCCCGGAGGTGCCGATGTTGACGTTGGCGATGCCGCAGTCCGAGCCGGTGGCCGACAGAAAGGCTTCGGCTTCGCGCAAGTCGTTTGTGAAGATCGCCGACGACAAGCCCTGCGGCACGCCGTTCTGCAGCGCGATCGCCTCAGGCAGGGACTCGTAGCGCAGCACATAGAGGATGGGCGCAAAGGTCTCGTGGCGCACCACTGCGGTCTGAGCCGGCATCTGCACCAGCGCCGGCGTCGCGTAAAAGGCCTGCGCTTGCCCACCGACCATCACCCGCTCGCCGCCGCTGACTTGACCGCCTTGGTCTGCCGCCTGGTCTAGCGAGGCCTGCATCGCCAGCCAAGCTGCCTCGTCGACCAAGGGTCCCACCAAAACGTCGGGTTCGCGCGGGTCGCCGACCTTCAAGCTGGCCCGGGCGCGCTCTAGCCGCATCACCAATTCGTCGTGGATGCTGTGGTGCGCGATCACCCGGCGCGTGCTGGTGCAGCGTTGGCCGGCGGTGCCATAAGCGCCGAACAGGATGCCGCGCACGGCGAGGTCGAGGTCGGCGTTGGGCGTGACGACGATGGCGTTGTTGCCACCCAATTCGAGCAGGCTGCGGCCGAATCGCGCCGCCACCCGCGGCCCGACCGTCCTGCCCATCCGGGTCGACCCAGTGGCCGAGACCAGCGCCACGCGCGCGTCGTCGACCAGCGCCTCACCGATGGCCGCGCCGCCGTTGAGCACCTGCGAGAGGTGTCGCGGCGCATCCTGGCCAAAGCGCTGCAAGGCGCGCTCGAACAAGGCTTGGCAGGCCAGCGCCGTCAGCGGGCTTTTCTCGCTCGGCTTCCAGACCAAGGCGTTGCCGCAGACCAGCGCCAGCGCCGCGTTCCAGGACCAGACCGCGACGGGGAAGTTGAACGCGCTGATCACGCCGACCACACCCAGCGGGTGCCAGACCTCCATCATCCGGTGGCCCGGCCGCTCACTGGCGATCGTCAGCCCGTGCAGCTGGCGTGAGGCGCCAACCGCGAAGTCGCAGATGTCGATCATCTCCTGCACCTCGCCCAGGCCCTCGCTTGTGACCTTGCCGACCTCGAGCGTGACGAGCGTGGCGAGCGCAGTCTTGTGCCCCCGCAGCTCGTCGCCGAACAGCCGCAGCAGTTCGCCGCGACGTGGTGCGGGCACTTGCCGCCAAGCGATGAAAGCGCTGTGCGCGCGGCCTATGGCCTCGTGCACCTCGCTGGTTGTGGCGGCATGCACAGCGCCCTGTGCCAGACCGCTGATTGGCGATCGCGCGACCAGCTTGCCGCCGGTGTGATGGGCTTCGGGCACCCCCAGGCTGGCGAGGATTTCTTTGGCAGTCGGCTGCATCGGTGGTCCCAGGTCGTACAAGGCGAGCCAGTCACTCTATCTGCTATGCCTGCTGGTTGCCGGAACAAGCCATGCCGGGCCGTCGCTGTGCATGAAAAAAGGCGCCGAAGCGCCTCTTTGAGGGCAAACAGTTCGAGTGATCAGAATTCGTAGCGAACCGTGGCCTGCACGGCCCACTGGCTTTCACCCTTGGCCTGTCGGGTGGCCATGCTCTCGACCGCCGGCATCGTGCTGTAGATGTACTTGCCGTCTGGCGTCATGCCCTTGTAGTTGACGAAGCTGCGCGCGCCGCCGCCGCCTGACTGGAAGCCCACCTCGTCGATCCGGCCCCAGCGCCTGCTGATCATGTTGCCGACGTTCAAGAAGTCAAGCGTGAACACGCCAGCGTGCTTGGTGCTGAAGCCAGGCACTTCCTGGCTCAGGCGTAGGTCGAAGCTGTTGACGAACGGTGCAAAGCTGTTGTTGCGCTTGACCACGCCGCCGCGCGCTGCTTTGAGCTCGGAACTGGCATTGACGAATTCCCAGAATCTGGCTTCGTCGGCCGCGCCGCCCGCGAACATCACTTCGCCTGAACCCGGCGCTTTGGGGATGTACATCAAGTCATTGCCGGCGTAACCGTCGCCGTTGAGGTCGTTGTTGTAGGTCCAGCTGTAAGGCTTGCCCTTGCGGCCTTCGTAGAACAAGCCCATGGTCGTCTTGTAACGACCGATGAAGGCTTGGGACCAGTTGACGGAGGCGCTGACACGATCCTGGATGAGGTAAGCCGAGTTGGCGGCGACCTCCTCATTCGGGTTCAGAACCGAGCGTGCTGCCCAGTTTGAATTGGACACCGACGAGGTCAGCGGGCTCACTTCCTTGGCACTGGTGCGGGTGTAGGCCGCCGACCAGCCAAAACTGCGGCTGGCCTGTTGCCCCAGGCTCAGCGTGATGGCGTTGCCGCCGCCCATCTTGGTCTGACTCGCCTGCAGTACATTGGCGAAGGCCGAGTTGCTCAAGGACTTGGCGGTGACCGTGCCGCCGCAAGTGCCAACCCCGGTGGCCGTGCTGCCGGTGCTCGTCCAGCAGTCGCCGTTGTAGCCATTGGCGTTGTAGTACATCTCGCGGCCGTCGATGCCGGTCTTCGTGACCGTGCCCAGGTTCAGATGCTTGTAGTACAGACCTTGCCTGGTCTGGGTGTACAACCATTCGGCACCTGCCACCAGCCCGTGCCAGGGCAGTTCGGCGTCCAGACCGAGATTGAGCTTCCACACCGCTGGCTGGCCGAGACCTTTTTCGATGAAATCGACGTTGGCCGCTGGCGTGGTGCCTGCGATAACCGGTTGGTTGTTGGGATCGGCGTTGAACACCCCGCCAGTCGGCGAACAGGCGCTGAAGCTGCCACCGCAGCCGACGATGCGGGTGGCCACGCCGGTGTTGGAGTAAGGGTTGGACAGCCAGACTGCTGCCGCTGCGCCCTGGAACAGGCCGACGCCACCGCGCAGTTGCATCCGACGCTGGTTCTCAGGGTCGAGGTTGAGGTTGAAGCCCAGGCGCGGCTGCACCAGTTGAGCGCCATCGAGCGTCACGGTGTTGTCCAGGCCGAAACCGCCGCTCTGGCGGGTGTTGGTCGCGGCGTTGCCGGCGACTGTTGGCGCGGCAGCAGCGGCGTTGCCGAGCGGCTTGTCGGCGGTGGACTGGGTGTCGATGCGCAGGCCGGGCATCAAGGTCAGTTGCTTGTTGAGCTTCCAGGTGTCTTGCAGGAAGACGCCGACGCTGCTCAAGCTCCAGGTGGCTGCGCCGTCGGCAAGTGTCTTGCCCGCTGCGGGCACTTGGGCTTGGTAGGTGAAAGCCCGGCCCTTCTGGAAGTTCTCGAGAACGGCTTGCTCGACCTGGGCCGCTGTGGCGGTGCCGCAGTTGATCGCACCGAAGCTGTAGCTGTAGGCGGCGCTGCTGTTGACGCAGCGGAAGCTGTAGTTGCCAAAGGTGTCCTGCAAGAAGGCGTTGAAGACCTCGTTGCGGCTGAAATCGACGCCTGCCTTGACCTCGTGCGCGCCCAGCGCCCAGTTGCCCGAGAAGTAGCCGTCAGTGGTCTTGGTTGCCAGCGCGTTGTCGTGGCGGCTGCGTTCGGTACCGAAGTACAGCGAGCGGTTGGCGATCGAGGTGGCCGGTACGCCGGCCGGCAAGGCGCCTGCCACGAAAAGCTGGACCTGCGGCAGTTGGGAATTGTTCGCCGGCACGCTGGTGTAGTCGCGGTAAGACAGCTTGGCTTCGGTGCTGAAGCTAGGGCTCCAATCAGCGAACCACTGTCCAACCACGGTCTCGATCGATTTGTTCTGGGCGTACCAGTCTGAGTTCAGTGACAGTGCGCTCGACGAAATATTGGGGAAAATTGGCTCTGACTGAATGGTCTTGGTGTAGCGAAGATTGGCCCGGTGTTGGTCGTTGATCGTCCAGTCGAGCTTGAGCAGCGTGTCCTTGACCGAAACCTGCGAACCGCTGGGAACGCTGAAATCGCCAATGTTCATGCCATAGGCGCTCTTGGCGATTGCCGCAGCCGAACTCATGAAGCTCGGCGTGATGGCGACATTGGTTTTGGCGTCGCCGACCGGGCCGAAGTCAGGCGCGTTGCGCGTGCTCTTGAGCTCTTCGTAGCTGGCGAAGAAGAACAGCTTGTCGGGGATGATCGGGCCGCCGAGGGTGAAGCCCTTGGTCTCTTCCTTGAACTTGGGCGCATCGAAGTAGCTGTCGGTGGCCATGTTGTAGCGCTGGCCCACCAAGCCGTCATTGCGGTAAACGTAATAAACGCTGCCCTTGAACTCGTTGGTGCCGCTCTTGGTCACCGCGTTGATGTTGGCGCCGGTATAGCCTTTCTGGGTCACGTCATAGTTGCTGACATTGACCTGAACCGATTGAATCGCGTCGATCGTGATCGGTTGTTTGAGCGTGGGCAGGCCGTTGGATTCGAGGCCGAAGGTGTCGCTGGTGGTCACGCCGTCGATCGTGATCGAGTTGTATCGCGAGTTCTGGCCCAGGGCCGAGATCTCGCCGCGCTCTTTGTCGGTCTGCGAGATACGCGGGTCGATTCGGGCGTAATCTTGCAGGTTGCGCTGGATCGAGGCCAGCGCGTTGAGTTGGGCGCCGCCGATATTGGTGCCCGAACCCATGTTGGACCGGTTGAAGGTGCTGTTGGCCGCTTGGCCGGTGACGACCACGGTGGCGGTGCCGAGTTGGGCGTCCAGGTTCAGTGTCTCGGCGAGCGCCAGCACGACGCCTTCACGCTGCTCAGACTTGCCGTCCTTGCTGAAGGTGATGGTGTAGGGGCCACCGACGCGCAGACCGCGGGCGGCGTAGCGGCCGTCCGCATCGGTGACAGCGCTGCTGACCGACTTGGATTCGGTGTGCAGTATCGCCACCGACACGCCGGACAGCGGCTTGCCGTCACCGGCGACGACTCGCCCGCCGATAGCGGCCGTGGTGTTCTGTGCCAGCGCGGGTGCAGCCACGACGATGGCCACTGCGGCGCTCAGCGCTGTGCGCGTGAAGTCGTTCCAATATTGTCGATTCATCAGTCAACTCCTGGGTATGTGTCTTGCGGATTCTTCAGATCGCGAGTGCATCGCGGTGCCGGGGACTTCGGCTTATCGCTTCTGGACTTTTTGCGGCGGGTATCAACATTCGCGCTTGGCCAGCTTGT
>JBILYN010000338.1:0-5113 GCA_044377715.1 Aquabacterium sp. | reverse complement strand
AAGGCTTTCTGTCTCTGATGGCTTCGCCCGAGTCGCGTGCGCTGCGCCATGTGTTCGCGGCCGAGCGCGCTGCCGCCAAGATCCCGGGCCTGCCGGCTGACACCCCGCTGCGCAACATCGCCAAGGTCGGCGTGATCGGCGCCGGCACGATGGGCGGCGGCATCACGATGAACTTCCTCAACGTCGGTATTCCGGTCGTGTTGCTCGAGATGAAGCAGGAGGCGCTGGACAAGGGGCTGGCGACGATCCGCCGCAACTACGAGAACACGATGAAGAAGGGCAAGCTCAAGCCTGAGCAAGTCGAGCAGCGCATGGCGCTGGTCACCGGCACGCTGAGCTACGACGCTTTTGCCGACGCCGACCTGGTGATCGAGGCGGTGTTCGAGAACATGGATGTCAAGCAATCGGTGTTCGAGACGCTGGACCGTGTCTGCAAGCCCGGCGCGATCCTGGCGTCCAACACCTCTTACCTCAACATCGACAAGATCGCCGGTTTCACCAAGCGTCCGGCCGACGTGCTCGGGCTGCATTTTTTCAGCCCAGCCAATGTGATGCGCCTGCTCGAGGTGGTGCGTGGCGCAGCCACCGCCCCTGAGGTGCTGGCCACCAGCATGGCGGTGGCCAAGAAGATCAAGAAGATCGCGATCGTCTCGGGCGTGTGCGACGGCTTTATCGGCAACCGCATGCTCGCGCGTTACGGCACTGCCGCGGCCGGGCTGATCAACGCCGGCGCGCTGCCGCAACAAATCGACGGCGCGTTGCAGAAATTCGGCATGGCGATGGGGCCGTTCCGTATGGGCGACTTGGCGGGCCTGGACATCGGCTGGGCCACGCGCAAGCGCAAGGCCAACGAGGCCGGCGTGGCGTTCACCCCTATCGTCGCTGACAAGCTGTGCGAGGCCGGCCGCTATGGCCAGAAGACCGGTTCGGGCTGGTACCGCTACGAAGCTGGCAAGCGTGATCCGATCCCGGACGCAGTGACCGAACAGCTGATCGCCGAATACCGCACTGCCAACAGCATCACGCCGCGCAAGATCAGCGACGCCGAGGTGATCGAGCGCTGCATCTATGCGCTGGTCAACGAGGGTGCGCGCATCCTGGAAGAAGGCATCGCTGCCCGCGCATCGGACATCGACATCGCTTACCTCAACGGTTATGGTTTTCCACTGCACCGCGGCGGGCCGATGCTCTACGCCGACCTCGCTGGCTTGCCCAACGTGGTCCGCGCGCTGCGGCGCTTTGCCGCCGAGCCCGGCGCCGATGCCTCGTGGCAGCCGGCGCCGCTGCTGCTCAGGCTGGCTGACGAAGGCAAGACTTTCTGCTGATCCGCGCCCGTCCGGCGACGCAGCAACCCCTACACAGCTCTACCGAGGTATTCCATGATTGATGCAGTGATCGTCTCCACCGCCCGCACCGGCCTGGCCAAGAGCTGGAAAGGTGCTTTCAACATGACTTATGGGCCGACGCTGGGCGGCCACGCCGTGCAGCATGCGGTGGCCCGCGCCGGCATCGACCCGGCCGAGGTCGAGGATGTCATCATGGGCGGCACCTTCGGCGAGGGCACGACCGGCGGCAACGTCGCGCGCCAGATCGCGTTGCGCGCAGGCTTGCCGGTGACCACTGGCGGCATGACGCTCAATCGCTTCTGCTCGTCTGGCCTGCAGACCATTGCGCTGGCGGCCCAGCGTGTGATGACCGAAGGCTGCCCGGTGCTGGTGGCTGGCGGCGTCGAGAGCATCTCCTGCGTGCAGAACGAGGCCAACCGCCACATGGCGGCCGACCCCTGGCTGCTCGAGCACAAGCCCGAGATTTACTGGAACATGCTGCAGACCGCTGAGCAGGTGATCAAGCGCTACAAGATCCCCAAGCTGGCGCAAGACGAGTACGGTGTGCGCAGCCAACTACGCGCCGCTGCTGCGCAGGCTGCCGGCAAGTTTGCCGACGAGATCGTGCCGATGACCACCGTGATGGGCGTGGTCGACAAGGCGAGCGGCCGCATCACCCGCAAGGAGGTGACGATCGGCGCTGACGAAGGCATTCGCGCCGACACCACGCTCGAGGGTGTGACCGGCTTGCGATCGGCGCTGCCCGGCGGCATCGTCACCGCAGGCAACGCCAGCCAGTTCTCAGACGGCGCTTCGGCCTGCGTGGTGATGAACGGCAAGCTCGCCGAGCAGCGCGGCATCCAGCCGCTGGGCATTTTTCGCGGTTTCGCGATCGCCGGCTGCGAGCCCGACGAGATGGGCATAGGCCCGGTCTACGCGGTGCCCCGGTTGCTGCAGCGCGCCGGCTTGAAAGTTTCGGACATCGGCTTGTGGGAGCTGAACGAAGCATTCGCCTGCCAGGTGCTGTACTGCCGCGACAAGCTCGGCATCCCCGATGAGCTGCTCAACGTCAACGGCGGGGCGATCGCGGTCGGCCACCCTTACGGTGTCAGCGGCGCCCGCTTGACCGGTCATGCGCTGATCGAAGGCAAGCGGCGCGGCGCCAAGTACGTTGTTGTGACGATGTGCATCGGCGGTGGTCAGGGCGCTGCAGGTTTGTTCGAAGTGTGCTGAGGTCGGGCCAGATGCTGATCCAAGATGTTCAACCGCCTGGGTCTGCGGCCTTGCACGGCCTGGTCAGCCGCCAGCCCTTACCCGCCTCGCAAGTGGCCACCTCCTTCGACGATTTGCGTCCTGCCGAAGCCCAGCGGGTCGAGTCTGGCGCCTGGTTCTCAAGCCTGTCGCTGACGCTGCGCCAGGCCGTGCTGTCGCGCTCGCGGGTGCACCGGGTTCGGCGCGGTGCAACGCTGCTCAAGCGCGGCAGCGTGGCCACCGACTGGATAGGCGTGGCAGGCGGTGCGCTCGGCCTGGCCACGCAAGGCCGTGACGGGCGCGGCTTCACGCTCGATTTGCTCGCGCCGGGCGACTGGTATGGCGACATCGCGCTGGTCGACGGCGGCGCGGTCGATCTCGACATCGTTGCCCAGACCCACAGCACGGTGCTGCTGGTCGACCGCTCCGCGCTGCAGCAGTTGATACACAGCCAGCCAGAGTTGCGCGCGGCGCTGTTGCAGCTCGATTGCCGGCGGCTGCGCCATATGTTTCGCAGGCTAGAGGAGCTGCAGACGCTGGCGCTATCGCAGCGCGTGGCCTTGCAGCTGCAGCGCTTGCTGCGCCAGTTTGGCCGGCCTGGCGACAAGCCCTCGGCCGGCTGGCAGATCGACCTGACGCTGACCCAGGGCGACCTGGCCAGCTTGCTGGGCGCGAGCCGCCAGCGCATCAACGGCGTGCTGCGTCAGCTGCAGGCCGAGGGCATCCTGGGCAGCAGCCACGGCCGGATCGAGGTCTTGCAGCCTCGGCAACTGGTCGACGTGGCGCAGGGCCGCCGCTTGCTCGATACTGCAGGCGTTTGATCGGTCGGCCGGGCTTGGCCGCGTCGAGCCATTCGAACCAGCACAGCTGAGAGGTCCACCATGTTTGATCTGCATGACAAGGTCGCGGTCGTGACCGGCGGCAACGGCGGCATCGGCCTGGCGATGGCCCAGGGTCTGGCCCAGGCCGGCGCGCGTATCGCGGTCGTCGGCCGCAACCCGGACAAGCTGCAGTCCGCGGTGGCCGACTTGCGCGGGCGCGGGGCCCAGGCCAGCACCTATGCGGTCGATGTCTGCGACGAGGCCGCGGTGGCCGGGCTGATGGCCCAGGTGGCGAGCGACTTTGGCCGCATCGACATCCTGGTCAACAACGCCGGCATGAGCATCCGCAAGCCGGTGCAGGATCTGAGCCTGGACGAGTGGCACGCGGTGATGGACACCAACCTGACCAGCGCTTTCCTGTGCAGCCGCGCGGCCTATCCACACCTCAAGCTGCGCGGCGGCAAGGTGATCAACATCGGGTCGATGACCTCGATCTTCGGCGCCTCCTTCGCGCCGGCCTACAGCGCGAGCAAGGGCGGGATCGTCCAGTTCACACGTGCCACGGCCACCGCTTGGGCGGTCGACCAGATCCAGGTCAACGCCGTGCTGCCGGGCTGGATAGACACCGACCTGACGAAGCGCGCCAGAGTCGCCGTTGACGGCCTGCACGACCGTGTGCTGGCCCGCACACCGGCCGGTCGCTGGGGTGTGCCCGACGACCTGGCCGGCATCGCGGTCTTTCTGTCCAGCCGTGCGTCGGACTTCGTCACTGGCGCGGCGATACCCGTCGATGGCGGGTATTCTGTGCAGGCTTGAGCGCTTTTTGTCCCGCCGCGTTCAGGCTTCACCCTTTGGCAAGGCCATCGCACCGATCGAGGACATCGTCATGAGCATCATCACCTTGGAGCCCGGGAAACGGGGTGGCAGGCCCTGTGTCAGGGAGTTGCGCATCACGGTCTACGATGTGTTGTCGATGTTGTCGAACGGCATGTCGGGGCGTGAAATTCTGGAAGATTTCCCCGAACTGAGCGCTGAGGACATCCGCGCCGTGCTTGCGTACGCCGCCGACAGGGAGCATCAGGTCTATTCCTTCAAGGCCTCATGAAGCTGTTGCTCGACGAGAACTTGTCGCGTCGTTTGGTGCCATTCCTGCAACATGACTTTCCCGGTAGCGCCCAGGCGTTTTCATTGGTTTGAGCTCAGCCACTCAAGACTCATGGCTTCAAGGAGACACGAATGATCGTAGGCATGAACCACTTCACCATCCTGGCCGAAGACGAGCGCAAGACGCTGGACTTCTACGTCGGCCTGCTCGGTCTGGCGCAGGGGCCGAGGCCTGATCTTGGCTTTCCCGGGACTTGGCTGTATACCGGCGACTCGCAGGCAGTGCTGCACGTGGTGTTTGGCCGGCCGATGCCTGGCCATCGAGCCGGGGTGATCGACCACATGGCCTTCAGCGGCACCGGCTTGAAGGCCGTGAAGGCGCGCTTTGACGAGGCTGGCATCAAGTACGACTTGCGGCGCCAAGCCGGTGCCGGCACCTGGCAGCTCTTCACCTTCGACCCCAATGGCGCCAAGGTGGAGCTGGACTTCGACCCCGCCGAGTCGCTGGACTGATCGGGTCAGGGATCGCTTCGCCGGGTTACTCCACCCTGGCTACAGCCAAGAGCAGCGGTTCGGCCCGGTGCTGGTGATCGAGTGCTACCGGGGCTGCGT